>JANOKQ010000689.1:0-3520 GCA_031419375.1 Acidimicrobiaceae bacterium | reverse complement strand
GAACTTCCGAGCCGAAGCAGGATCGAGGGCAGCGATGAAGTCGATTGCAGCGTCGATATCGGCATCGGCGCTGGCGCGTACCGAAAGCGGCTTCACTCGTGCGGGGCGGGGGGCGCTGTGGCAGCTAGCCGCACCCGTTTCGCCTCGAAGTACGCTGCGTCGGCGACTCCGCAGTTGGGCGATTCGAGTCCCTCGACCAGAAGGTCGTGAAGTCGAACCCGTGCTTCATCCCGGCGGATCAGGCTCCGGATGTATTCGCTGGATGTGCTGTGCGAGCCAGCGCTGACCTGCCGGTCGACGAACTCGCGTAACTCCCGGGGAAGTGAGATATTCATCGTCGACATCTCCTCAGCGTACTCACGTTGGCAAGGTTTGCCATCCTCGGTGGCTGGGCTGGCCGCCGGTAGGGTGGGTGTGCGCCCATTCCAACCGGACGGGAGAGCCACGACGCAGCCAGCGGCGTGGCGCCGAAGGAGCAACCTCCCCGGAATCTCTCAGGCCCACGGACCGTCCGGCCAGGCGCTGCTGGAAAGCAGCACGATCCGCTCCCGTTGCCGGGACGGGACGGGCTCGCCGAAGGGGAAAGATCAGCCCGTGCGAACGGGTCCGGTCGAAGCTCTCAGGCATCGATGACAGCGGGGGAAGGACACCGGCACACGATCGCTGCGGCGACCACTGGAGACTTCCCATGAGCATCGACCATCACCTGAACCAGCCCCTCGCCCCGAGCACGGGCGTGCGCCCGTCGCTCGCCCAACTGCTCGACGCTGACGACTTCACCCGCCGCCACATCGGTCCGACGGAAGCCGAGCAGCAGATGATGCTGGCGCTCATCGGGGTTGCCGATGTCGACGCGTTGCTCGCCGAGGCGATGCCAGCAGCAATCCTCGAAGCCGACCCGCTGCGCCTTCCACCGCCGCGGGCCGTACCCGATGTGCTCGCCGAACTGCGCGACATCGCCTCGATGAACCGACCGCGCACCAGCCTGATCGGGATGGGCTATTACGGCACGATCACTCCCCCGGTGGTGCAGCGCAACGTGTTGGAGAACCCAGCGTGGTACACGGCCTACACGCCGTATCAGCCCGAGATCAGCCAGGGCCGCCTGGAAGCGCTGTTGAACTTCCAGACCATGGTCGCCGACCTCACCGGGTTCGAGATCGCGAACGCATCGTTGCTCGACGAGGCGACCGCCGCCGCCGAAGCGATGACGATGGCCCGTCGCCAATCGAAGTCAGCCAGCAACCGTTTCGTGGTGCATCACGACACGCACCCGCAGACGATCGCCGTGTTGCGCACCCGAGCGGAACCGATCGGCATCGACCTCGTCGTCGGCCACATCGATTCGCTCGATAGCGGGTGCTTCGGAGCGCTGTTCAGTCTGCCGACCTCGAGTGGCGCGCTGCGCGACTGGCGGGGCGCGATCGCGTTGGTGAAAGCGCAGGGCGGCATCGCAGTGGTTGCCACCGACCTGCTCGCGTGCACCCTGATGCCGCCGCCGGCGTCACTCGGGGCCGACATCGCGGTCGGGTCGGCGCAACGCTTCGGCGTGCCGATGGGCTTCGGCGGGCCCCACGCCGGGTTCATCGCGGTGAGCAACTCGGCGGCGCGCTCGTTGCCCGGCCGCCTCGTCGGCGTCAGCACCGACACCGCCGGCAGGCCGGCACTTCGCCTCGCGCTCCAGACCCGCGAGCAGCACATCCGTCGCGACAAGGCCACCTCGAACATCTGCACTGCGCAGGTGCTGCTGGCCAACATCGCCGGGTTCTACGCGAGCTGGCACGGTCCGGCCGGGTTGGTGCGCATCGCCGAACGGGCACATCGCCTGTGCTCGATCGCCGCCGGGGCGATCAGCCGCACTGCGTCACTGTCGGCGGTGCATCTGGTGCACGACTCGTGGTTCGACACGATCCAAGTCGTGGTGCCCAATGCCGAACTCGTCCACGAACGCGCCCGCGCCTGCGGGTACGACCTGCGTCATGTCGACGAGACCACGGTTGGCATCTCCTTCGACGAGACCAGCAGCCTCGAAACCGTCATGGATGTTCTGGCTGCGCTCGGCATCAATGACACCAGGCTGGCCGACGATCTCGACAGTTGGGCCGCCGATGGCCTTCGCGAGCGCCGCACCGACCAGATCCTGCACCACAAAGCATTCACCCGCTATCACACCGAACACGAGATGCTGCGATACCTGCGGCGACTGGCCGACAAGGACCTGGCGCTCGACCGAACCATGATCCCGCTCGGGTCGTGCACGATGAAGCTGAACGCAACCGTCGAGATGCAGCCGATCTCGTGGCCGGAGTTCGCCGACGTGCACCCGTTCGCGCCCGACGACGAAACCGTCGGCTATCGCACCCTGATCGGCCAACTCGAAGCGATGCTCGTCGACATCACCGGCTACGACGCGGTGAGCTTGCAGCCCAATGCCGGCAGCCAGGGCGAGTTCGCCGGTCTGCTGGCAATCCGCGCGTACCATCGCAGCCGCGGTGAGGCCGAGCGCACAGTGTGCTTGATCCCGTCGAGCGCTCACGGCACCAACGCAGCAAGCGCAGTGATGGCGGGGATGAGGGTCACGGTTGTCGCCTGCGATACCGCCGGCAACGTCGACCTCGACGACCTTGCGGCCAAGATCAATGCCAGCGGCGATCGACTCGCGGCGATCATGGTGACCTACCCGTCGACCCACGGGGTGTTCGAGGATCGGATCACCGACATCTGCGCAATGGTCCACGATGCCGGCGGCCAGGTGTACGTCGACGGGGCGAACCTCAATGCGCTCGTCGGGGTGGCCCGACCCGGGCGATTCGGCGCCGACGTCAGCCACCTCAACTTGCACAAAACGTTCTGCATCCCGCATGGCGGCGGTGGGCCAGGCGTCGGGCCGGTCGGTGTGCGGGCGCACCTGGCCCCGTTCCTGCCGGGCCATCCACTCGACCCGGCTCACGCGTCGCAGTCGGGCGCGGTCGGGCCCGTTGCCGCCGCCCCGTTCGGCTCGGCGGGCATCCTGCCGATCTCGTGGGTGTACATCGCCCTGATGGGCTCGACCGGGCTGCGCCGGGCCACGGCGACGGCGATCCTCAGCGCCAACTACATCGCCACCCGGCTCGGTGACGCGTATCCGCTGTTGTACACCAACGCTGCTGGCCGGGTCGCCCACGAGTGCATCCTCGATGTGCGCCCGCTCACCAAGGCCACCGGAGTCACCGTCGACGACATCGCCAAACGATTGATCGACTACGGATTCCACGCGCCGACGATGAGCTTCCCGGTTGCGGGAACGCTGATGATCGAACCGACCGAAAGCGAGACGCTGCACGAGATCGAGCGGTTCTGCGATGCGATGCTGGCGATCCGCGCCGAGATCAACGAAGTCGCGACCGGCATCTGGGACATCGCCGCCAGCCCCCTGCGTCACGCTCCGCACACCGCCGAGGACCTGCTCGGCGACTGGAACCGCGTCTACCCGCGCGAGATCGGGGCCTACCCGCTGCCGTCGCTGCGGACGTCGAAATAC
>JANOKQ010000688.1:0-7840 GCA_031419375.1 Acidimicrobiaceae bacterium | reverse complement strand
GCGCTTCGCCACGCTGACCGCAGCGCTCGAACTCAGCTTGGAAGCACAGCGGAGCCTGGTCGAGCACGTGACGATGCTGCTCGGCGACAAGATGCAACGTGACGGCTGGCTGGTTTCCCACGGCACCGCCGCCGAACTCTCCCTCCGCTGACTCCCCCGGCTCGCCGCAGCGACTACTCGAGAGCCTGGAGCAGGCGCGAGGCGGTGAGGTACAGGAGCACCAACTCGAACAATGAGGATCGTGTTCACCACCAACGGTTGTGAGGATTACGTATTTTGGCAGTCGTCGGACCGCTTCACCGTCAAGCGGATCAACCGGCTACTCGACGACATAACTCGCGACCCTTTCATTGGCATCGGCAAACCCGACGTCGTTGTGTTGCAAGCGCGATACCACTACCGCTAGCGACATTCGTTGGTGCAGCCGCTGCTTGGCTGCGGGTACCCTGCGCGGCGTGACGCATCCCGTAGTGGTCTTGAAAGCTGGGCGAGAGCGGTCGCTCACCCGGCGACATCCGTGGATTTTCAGCGGCGGGGTCGACTCCGTCGAAGGGAATCCGGCACCCGGCGACACCGTGGTCGTCCGCTCGGCCGAGCGGCAACCGCTCGGGCTCGGCGCGTACAGCCCACACTCGCAGATCCGGGTGCGGATGTGGACCTTCGATCACGACGCTGCAATCGACGACGCCTTCGTCGCCGAGCGGATCGTGGCCGCAGCGGCACGACGATCGACGCTGCTCGGTGGCCACACCGACGCGGCCCGGCTGGTGTTCAGCGAAGCCGACGGCGTGCCCGGCCTGATCGCCGACCGGTACGCCAACACGGTTGTCTGTCAGCTCACCACGGCGGGTGCCGAGCGGTGGCGCGAGGTCATCGCCGACACGCTGTTCGGCCTCGACGGGGTGGACAGCGTCTACGAGCGCAGCGATGCCGAGGTGCGCACCCGCGAGGGTCTCGAGCCCGCCGTCGGGTTGCTGCGCGGGTCCGAGGTGCCGGGCGAGCTGACGATTCGCGAGGGCCGCTGGCAGTATGCGATCGACGTGGCCGGCGGCCACAAGACCGGCTTCTACCTCGACCAGCGCAACGCCCGCGCCGCGCTGGAACCGCTCGCACCCGGCGTGCGGATGCTCAACGTGTTCTCCTACACCGGGGCGTTCAGCGTGATCGCTGCGGGTTCAGGCGCCGCCGAGGTGTTGAGCATCGATTCGTCCGGGCCCGCGTTGGACATGGCTCGCCGCAATGCCGAGCTCAACGGCGTCGACATCGGCGAACTGATGGAAGCCGATGCGTTCACCGCCTTGCGCGGGCTGCGCGACCGTGCTCGCCAGTACGACCTGATCACGCTCGACCCGCCGAAGCTGGCCAACAACGACAAACAGGTCGACAAGGCCACACGCGCCTACAAGGACCTCAACTTGCTGGCGATCAAGCTGCTCGCCCCCGGCGGCAAGTTGCTCACGTTCAGCTGCAGTGGGGCGATGAGCGCCGAACTGTTCCAGAAGGTGGTCGCCGGAGCCGCGCTCGATGCCGGCCGTACCGTGCGGATCATCGGCCGTCTCGCCCAGGCCAGCGACCATCCGGTACCGCTCCCGTTCCCCGAAGCCGAGTACCTCAAAGGCCTCATCCTTCAAGCCGAGTGATGCGACAGGCAAGCCGAGTGATGTGGCCGACGAGTACCGGCCCCGCGTTCGACGGTACGTTTCTGCCATGAGTTCATGCCATATCGTGACCATGGATAGGTCGGGACGGATCGTGGTACCGAAAGCCCTTCGTGAGCGGCTCGCAGTCGAGCCCGGGCAGCCTCTGACTGCTCAGGTCCGCGACGGTCGGCTGGAGATTGAAGCGCAGAATCTTCAGGTGAAGCTCGTCGAACGTGACGGTGTGCTGGTGATCACTCCCACCGAACCGGTTGCACCGCTCACTCGTGACAAGGTGCGGGAACTGATCGAAGACCTCCGGAAGTGACCGGAGACGGCGCGCTGGCAGACTGTACGCCGGACTCAACGGTGGTGGTTGCTGGCCCCGGTCGAGCGGCTATTGCCTTTGCTCAGTCGACTCACCCACGCGGGAGTTCACGGCGGCCGCGTCTACGACGCCCTGGTAGCTGAGACGGCCCGCGTTGCCGGCTTGGCGTTGATCAGCCTCGATACCCGGGCGAGGCCAACGTATGACGCAGTGGGTGTCGAGGTGCGGCAGTTGGCTTGATCGCTACTCCTGGACAAGTTCGATGAGGGTGCCGAAGCTGCCCTTCGGGTGGACGAAGGCGACCGTGGTGCCGCGGCTGCCGGGGCGAGGGGACTTGTCAATCGCGGTGGCACCGGCGACGACCATGCTTGCCAGGGCTTCGGCACAGTCGACGACCCGGTAGCCGATGTGATGGAGCCCCTCGCCACGCCTGTCGATGAACTTGGCGATCGGCGAGTCAGCGCGTGTCGATGCCGTCAGCTGGACGTAGCTCTCGCCGACCTTCACGAGCGCTTCCTCCACCCCGTCACTCTCGACGCGCTCACGGTGATGCACCTCGGCACCGAACGCGCGGTGGTAGTAGTCGATCGCGGCCTCCAGGTCTCGGACGGCGATGGCCACATGATCGATCTCGGTGAGCAGCATCCGACCATGTTGGCCGCTGCGCCGCCCCGGTCGCCAAACCGGCCGCTACCGCCCGGCCTACACTTCGCCGATGCTGACCGACTCGCGGATCTACGTTGCCGGGCATGGCGGGCTGGTCGGATCGGCGATCATGCGCCGCCTCGGACGCGACGGCTACACCAATGTGCTCACCGCCTCGCGCCAGCAGCTCGATCTCCGCAACCAGAGCGAAGTGTCGCATTGGTTCAAAGCAAACCGGCCCGAATACGTCTTCCTCGTAGCGGGCACCGTCGGCGGGATCATGGCCAACAGCACTCGTCCGGCGGAGTTCATCTACGACAACTTGATGATCCACGGCACGGTCGTGCACGCCGCCCATCAGTACGACGCAACCAAGCTGTTGTACCTCGGTTCGTCGTGCATCTACCCGCGCGATGCCACCCAGCCGATCACCGAAGACGAACTGCTCACCGGTCCGCTCGAGCCCACCAACGAGTGGTACGCGATCGCCAAGATCGCCGGCATCAAGCTGTGCCAGGCATACCGCCAGCAGTACGGCCGCGACTTCATCTCCGCGATGCCGACCAACCTGTACGGGCCCAACGACAACTTCGACCTCACCTCCAGCCATGTGCTGCCGGCGCTGATCCGCAAGTTCCACGACGCCCGCGAGACGGCGGCTGCCAGCGTCGAGATCTGGGGCACGGGTTCGCCGAAGCGTGAGTTCCTGCACGTCGACGATCTCGCCGACGCCTGCCTGCACCTCATGCAGCACTACAGCGATCACTCCCACATCAACGTCGGTACCGGCGAGGATCTGTCGATTTGCTCGCTCGCCGAGAAGGTGCGTGACCTCGTCTACCCGTCGGTCGAGTTGCATTTCGATACGTCGAAGCCCGATGGCACACCGCGCAAGGTGCTCAATATCAGCCGCCTCAAGGCCACTGGCTGGGCACCCACGATCGCTCTCGACGACGGTATTGCCTCCACGTATCAGTGGTTCCTCGACCAGCGCGCCGCGAACGCCGACCTGCGCGGCATCGCCGGGGCCACGGCCACCGCCCTCGCCGGCTGAACCCCGCCGGGGCGGGCGTTCGCCCCGGACGACCACGGTCCTGCCGGCGGCGAGTGAAGGCCGCGGGCAGTAGCCTGGGACCGTGCTGCAGTCTGCTCAACCACCTGCCGTCCTCCCCCAGGCCAACGACTCGTGCTGGTGCGGCAGCGGGCGCAAGTACAAGCGATGCCACAAGCCGCTCGAGGGGCGAATCCTGCAGGGCGTGGTCAGCCCCAGGCTGTCGGTCCCCGATCACATCGTGCGGCCGCCCTATGCATCCGACGGCGTGGTGCGCCGGTGGAGCGAGGACCGGGTCAAGTCGCCCGAGATCATCGAGCGGATGCGTCACGCCGGTGCGATTGCTGCGGAAGTGCTGCGCCTCGCCGGCGAGATGGTGCAGCCCGGGGTGACGACCGATTCGATCGACCGTTACGTCCATCAACTTTCGATCGAGCGCAACTCCTACCCCAGCCCGCTCAACTACAACGGCTACCCCAAGAGCGTGTGCACGAGCGCCAACGAGGTCATCTGCCACGGCATCCCCGACTCGCGGGTGCTGCAAGACGGCGACATCTTGAACATCGACGTCACCTGTTACATCGGTGGTGTGCACGGCGACACGAACGCGACGTTCTTCGTCGGCGATGTCGACGAGGCCAGCCGGCAGCTCGTGAGGGTCACCGAGGAATGCACGTGGCACGGCATCGAAGCTGTCGTACCGGGCCGCCAGCTCAGCGAGATCGGGCGCGCGATCGAGGGGCATGCCAAGAAGTACAAGTACGGGGTGGTGAAGGCGTTCATCGGTCACGGCATCGGCGAGCAGTTCCACACCGACGTCCAGGTGCTGCACTACTACGACCCCAAGGCGACGATGATCATGCGGCCGGGGATGACCTTCACGATCGAACCGATGATCACAATGGGGAGCTGGCAGCACAAGATGGTGTTCGACGACGACTGGACCGCAGCCACCGCCGACGGTAAGCGCACCGCGCAGTTCGAACACACCTGCCTCGTCACCGACACCGGCGTCGACGTGCTCACCGCCTCCCACGCCGTCTCCCCCACCGCCCCCTGGCACCGCTAACCCGATTGCGTCGATGCCGGTCGTAGACCGGTCGGGGTAACTGTCTGAGACCAGCGATTGCGTCATCGGGCCGCCCGTGACCAACGCGCGCTGTGGTGGCGCGTGATGGTCACGGACGGGGATTTCGCCCGGCGTCGGGCGGGCGTCCGTGACCGGCGCGCGCTGTGGTCGCGCGTGATGGTCACGGACGGGGGTTTCGCCGGGCGTCGGGCGGCTCGTCCGTGACCGGCGCGCGCTGTGGTGGCGCGTGATGGTCACGGACGGGGGTTTCGCCGCGTGCGGCCCCAGCCGGTCGGGTGACCGTTTGAGCTATCGAGTCCGCCCCCAGCCATGTTGGTGTGAGCGATCCGGCCGACTTCGGGTTTGCGCGCTCACGCCATCCCGATTGGGCCAGGCCTGGGTGGACGCAGGGCAGGGCCCGATCACGGGAGCGGGATCGATGCGAGGAGGGTTGGCGAGAGCCGCAGGCTCGTCGCGGACAGGCCACTCCCGGCGGCATGATGGCGCACCCACTCGGTGGCGGCGGGCGACGCCAGCACGGCAAACAGCTTGTCGAGACTGGCAGCCGCTGGAGCGTCCGTACTTGGTCTGGGGACGCACGTAATGGTTGGCACACTGGGGAGCCATGCGCCGTCGTCGTCGATCACGGCCTCGATCACACGGGTCTGGTTGGCGATCAAGATCTTCGGGACCAGGCGTTGTGCCGCCCACCGCTGCAGCTTTGGCGCCAGCCGCTCGAGCGCCACCCGCGGCGCGGCGAAGCGCTGCTTGGCGAACCGCACCGGCCGCTCACCCCACAGGCACCGGCCCGGTTCGATCAGCCCGCTGGTGATCAGCGGGGGACCGTTGACCTCGTCGCCCACCGCGCCGATCAGCCCGTAGTACTGATCGCGGAAGTCGACCGCGAACGTGGCGATGTCTCCCAATGTTGGTCGACCGCCAGCGGGCAGCACGCCAGAGGATTCGAGCAGCAGCGCTCCCCACGAGTCATGCAGTGCGACGTCCGCGATCGCCCTCCCCTCCAGCCCGAAGCTTCGGGCAACGAGGCGCTGCTCGGCCCCAGATTCGAACACCAGCGCGCAGGTGTGTACGGCTGCGTCGAACACCTGGGCCGTGCTCCACCAGGCATGGGTCATCGCTGCCCGTTGCAGCACGCGACGACGGATCGGACCGGTGTCCCGGCTGGTCAGGATCGACTGTGGCAGCACCAGGCCAACTCGTCCACCGCCGGCGCAAGCCAGTTCGACCGCGAGGGCCAGAAACTCTGCGGCGACATCGGCGTACTGCCCGCCGCCGAATCGTGAGCGCCCACCGCGGGTCGTAGCTGTCGCCAGCTGGTTGAGGAACGGCGGGTTACCAATCACCACATCGAAACGCCGCGATTCCCAGTCCATCGTCAAGGCGTCGCCGAGGATGATCTCGGCATCCGGGAGCGACGCCCGTGCGTTCTCGACCGCGACCGGATCGATGTCGACACCCACGAGTTCTACGTCGGAACCGAGTCGCCGGCAGACCCCGCGCAGGAACGCTCCGTCCCCGCACGCCGGATCGAGCACCCGGAGCCGCCTCGCGCCCGGCCGGCCAGCCGGCGGTGCGGGCGGCAGAGTCAGCGCGACAACGTGGTCGACCAACGCTTCGGGCGTGTACCACTGGCCAAGCGCCTTGCGCCGTAACACGGCCGCCGACCGGTCCGACACGACGAGCGGGGCCGCAGGCGCGACGAGCGCGGCCGCAGGAGCGACGAGCCCGGCTGCGACGGACGCCGGCGCTACCGGCGCTACCGGCGCTACGGCGCGTGCGACCGGTGCGGGTTGGGGCGTATCCACGCGGCCAGCGTAGGGTTCTGGACGTGACTGACGCCGCGAGCCGGTACCTCACCTTCGATCGCTCCGAATGGGCCGATCTCCGGGCGGCCACACCGCTCACCCTGCGCGAGCACGATCTCCACGCCCTGCGCGGCATCACCGATCGCATTGATCTCGACGAGGTGACTGCGATCTACCTGCCGCTCACCCGTCTGCTCAACCTGTACGTCAGCGCCACCCAGAACCTGCACAAGGTGTCGGCCGCATTCCTCGGCACGTACGCGCCGAAGGTTCCGTATGTGATCGGCGTAGCCGGCAGCGTCGCGGTTGGCAAGAGCACGTTCTCCCGCATCCTGCAGGCGTTGCTGGCCCGGTGGCCCGATCATCCCCAGGTGGATCTCGTCACCACCGATGGCTTCCTGCACCCAAACCACGTCCTCGAACAACGCGGGCTGATGAACCGCAAGGGGTTCCCCGAAAGCTACGACACGCGCCGGCTGATCGAGTTTCTCCGCGAGCTCAAGAGTGGCGCCGCTCAAGCAAGCGCGCCGGTGTACAGCCACGTCGTCTACGACATCGTGCCGGGCGACAATGTGGTGGTCCGCCAGCCCGACATCGTGATCCTCGAAGGGCTCAACGTGTTGCAAGTCGGCGACGCCGACGAGTTTGTGAGCGACTACTTCGATTTCAGCATCTTCATCGACGCCGACGAAGCAGACATCGAGGAGTGGTACGTCCAGCGGTTTCTGAAGTTGTGCGAGACGGTGTTTCAAGATCCGGCCAGCTTCTTTCAGAACTACGCCCATCTCAGCCACGACGAGGCTGTGGCCACGGCCCGCTACATCTGGCACGAGATCAACGGTAAGAACCTGCGCGAAAACATCGATCCCACCAAGCTGCGCGCGAGCCTGCTGTTACGCAAGGACGTGAACCACCGGGTGACCAGCGTGTCACTGCGTCGCCTGTAATTCAGGCTGCGACTCAGCCTCAGGCGATCCCGAGTAACGCAGGCAGCTCGGCGAGCGACGGCAACTCGGTGAACAGTTCGTCGTGGTCCACATGCTCGAGCTCCCACAGCAGATGGTACGGCACATGCACGGCGTGGCCGCCGAGCGCCATCACCGGCAAGATGTCGCTGCGCACACTGTTGCCCACCATCAGAAAGCGTGCCGGTTCCACACCGAAACGGCGGAGCAACCCGGCGTAGGTTTCCGGATCCTTCTCGAGCACGATCTCCAGGTGGTCGAAGTGGTGGGCCAGCCCGCTCGTGGTGATCTTGTGCGTCTGGTGCACCAGATCGCCCTT
>JANOKQ010000687.1:0-4769 GCA_031419375.1 Acidimicrobiaceae bacterium | reverse complement strand
AGCAACTGGGCGCGATTGGCCAGCATTTCTCCACCTCGTCGGTGCGTACTGCCGTCGTCGGCGACTTCAACGGCAGTCGCTGGCATCCGTCGTTTCGTGATCTGCTGGACCACGGCCTCACCGATGCTCACGAGGCGCTCGGCAAAGGGTTCAGCCGCTCATGGCCGACCGGGGCCGAGTTGCCACGGTTCGTCCGGCTCGATCACGCATTGCTCGACGACCGGGTGATCCCGGTCCAGGTCAACGACATCGTCGTACCCGGCAGCGATCACCTCGGCTTCGTCGTCGAGGTCGCCATTCTCAATCGTTGACCGGGCACCAGGCACCAGGGCGATCGCATGTGTTTTCCCGCGGGAAATTTCGGCCACGCTCCGTCACGGACCCGACGCCTGGTGAATCAAGCCGGACCGGTTCGTCAGCCTCTGTGGCGGCTCTGTTCCGCGTCGCGGAGGGCATCGACCAGCGACGCAAATGCCTTGCCGCGATGCGACAACGCATGCTTGTCGTCGGCGCTCATCTCGGCGAAGGTGCGGCCATCGCCGTCGGATGGCACGAACACGGCGTCGTAGCCGAAGCCGCGGGCACCGAGTTCGCGCACGGAAATCGCGCCCTCGCACACGCCGCGGGCCACCACCTCGGAGCCGTCGGGCCACCGCACCATCGCCACCGTCACGAACCGGGCCGTACGGTCCGCCGATTCGGTGTGATCCAGCGCGGCGAGCAGCATGGCGCGGTTGTCGGCGTAGGTGGCGTGCTCGCCGGCGTACCGGGCGGTGAACACCCCCGGGGCCCCATCGAGCGCGTCGACGAACAGGCCGGTGTCGTCGGCCACCGCTGGCAGCCCGCTCGCCGCGCAGACCGCCGCGGCCTTCAACCGGGCGTTGCCTTCCAACGTGTCGTCGTCTTCCACCACGTCGGCGAGCCCTGCGGGGCGAGCCACAAGCTCGAACACGCCGTCGAGCAGCGCCGCAATCTCGCGTACCTTGTCGGGGTTCGCCGACGCGCAGACGAGCCGCAGCGGCGCAGCCATGCTCACCGCCCGAGCACGCGCGGCGCCGGCGGCTCGGCGATCATCGCTTCCTGCAGGCCCATGATCGTCGACAGACCCGCTTCGGCCAGGCCGAGCAGCGAGTCGAGCTCATCCCGGGTGAACGCCATCCCCTCGGCGGTGCCCTGCACCTCGACGAAACGCGGCGGCTCGCCCGGCTTGCGCAGCATGACCACGTTCATGTCCACCTCGGCCGCAGAATCCTCCACGTACGGCAAGTCGAGCACCGGCACGCCGCCGATCACGCCGACGCTGATCGCCGCACACAGCGAGTGCAGCGGATGCTGCGTCAAGTCGCCGTTTTGGATCAGACGCGTCAACGCGTCGTGCAACGCCAGGTAGCCGCCGCAGATGCTGGCGGTGCGGGTTCCGCCGTCGGCTTGGAGCACGTCACAGTCGACCACGATCTGGCGTTCGCCGAGCACGCTCATATCGCACGCGGCGCGCAGCGACCGGCCGATGAGACGTTGGATCTCAACCGTACGGCCGCTCTGTTTCCCCTTCGCGGCCTCACGATCGATGCGTTCCGGTGATGCACCCGGCAGCATCGAGTACTCGGCGGTCACCCACCCCTTGCCTGAGTTCTTCATCCACCGCGGCACACTGTCGTCGATCGACGCGGTGCACAGCACTCGGGTGCGCCCGAACGAAACGAGCACACTGCCCGCGGCCATATCGGTGTAGTCACGCTCGAAGGTGATGGGGCGGAGTTGGTCGTCGGTACGGCCATCGGGGCGGGGCATATGGGCTCTGTTCTGTTGATTGAAATGGTGGGTGGATCAGAAGACGACAGGTTCGGCTTCGGTCAACTCGGGACCGAGCAACCGCCGACCGAGCGCGGAGAAGTGGTGAACGTCACCAGAGGACAAGAAACGGTGCCAGCCGGGGCTCGCCGCGCTGTCGGTGACGCACCGCCGCATGCCGTGATCGTCGAGCAGGTTGCGCAGCGCGAACGCGGTTTCGTCGGCCGACGAAACCAGCACCACATCGGGACCCATCACCTCGCCGATCACCCTGGCGAGGTACGGGTAGTGCGTGCACCCGAGCAGCAACGTGTCGACCTTGGCCTCACGCACGGGGGCGAGCAGTCGTTCGGCGAGCACGGTCACTTCGTCGCCCTCGGTCACCCCGCGCTCGACGAACTCGACGAACCCCGGGCATGCCGCGCATGTGAGCTCGACATCGACGCTGGCAACCTGATCGGCGCCCGCGGTTTGCCCTGCGACCGCGCGCTGGTACGAGCCGGACCCGATCGTGCCGACCGTGCCGATCACCCCGACCTGGCCGGAACGTGTGGCGGCGACCAGCGCCCGCGCCCCGGGCTCGATGACACCGATCACGGGGACGGGTAGTTCGCCGGCGAGGTCGACTGCTGACGCCGCGGTGTTGCACGCGACCACGATCACCTTCGCGTCGTGTTCGTCAATCAGGTAGCGCGCGATCTGGCGCGCATAGCCGGCGACGCTCGCCTGCGACTGCGGGCCGTACGGGTACCGACCGGTGTCGCCGACGTAGACGATGTGCTCCGCGGGCAGCAGGTCGATGACGGCTCGCGCCACGGTGAGCCCGCCGAACCCGCTGTCGAACATCCCAATCGGCCGCTCCATCGGGGAGCCACGCTACCTACCGGCCCGATCCCGCAGCGCCTCCGACCGCGCAGCGCTGGTGCCGGTCAGAAGTAAATGATTTGTTCTGCCTTGCGCTCGGCTTCGTCGAGGTCGTCGGTGTAGGCGCCGGTGGACAGGTACTTCCATCCACCGTCGCTCACGATGAACACGATCGTGCCCTCGGAGATCTCGCTGGCCACCTTGGCCGCTCCGGCCAGCGCAGCACCGCTGGAGATGCCGGCGAACACACCGCATTCGGCCACGAGGCGACGGGTCCACTCCAGCGATTCGCGGGGGCGGACCACGCGCTTGCGGTCGAGTAGATCGAAGCCGTACCACTGCTCGAACACCGGCGGGATGTAGCCATCTTCGAGGTTACGCAACCCCTCCACCCGCTCACCGAGCGGAGGCTCGATGGCGATGATCTTCACGTCGGGCTTGTTCTCCTTGAGGTATCGGCCCGTTCCCATCAGGGTGCCGCTGGTGCCGAGGCCGGCTACGAAGTGGGTCACCTCGGGGCAGTCGCGCAGGATCTCGGGACCCGTGCCCTCGTAGTGCGCCATCGGGTTGTTGTCGTTGCCGTACTGGTACAGGAAGCACCACTCGGGATGCTCTGCGGCCATCTCCTGGGCTCGACGCACAGCACCGTTACTGCCCTCTTCGCCGGGGGTGAGGATGACCTCGGCCCCGAACACTGCGAGCATCTGGCGACGCTCGATCGACACGCTCTCGGGCATCAAGATCTTGATCGGATACCCCTTGAGCTGGGCAATTGCTGCCAACGCAATGCCGGTGTTGCCCGAGGACGGCTCGATGATCGTTTGACCGGGGGTGAGCGTCCCTTCCTTCTCGGCCTGCTCGATCATGTTTTTGGCGATGCGGTCCTTGACCGAACCGAACGGGTTCTGGCTCTCGAGCTTGGCGACGATGCGCACGTTCGGGTTCGGCGACAGGTTACTGACGTCGAGCATCGGGGTGTTGCCGATGAGATCGAGCACGCTGGTTGCTGGGATCACGATCGCTCCTTGGTCAGGTACCTGGATTCGGCAGTCCGCCATCTCGCTCCAACCTGGTGGAGATGTGCAGTATTCCGATCGGAACGATAATCCAGATCGGAATTGTCGACAATCTAGCTCAGCAGAGCGCGATTGGCTCCTCGGAGACCGCGCCGTCGACGATCCGGTAGCTGCGCGTCTCGGGCGCATCCCGCTTGAGGCTGACGATCACGTAGTGCCACGCTGGGTCGGGGGCCTGGGCCACGTCGGTCGGGCTCGGGTACGGCTCGCTGTGGGTGTGGCTGTGGACCACGCCAATCACATCGAATCCCGCATTCTCAGCATCGCGTTCGGCACGCAGGTGCTGCTGTGGATCGATCGTGTACAGGCGTGCCGATTCGGCCACGTTGGTGCAGCCGACGAAACGCTCGATGCGCGACCCGGTGCCAACAAGCAGTCCGCATGCTTCGAGCGGATAGCCGTCGTACATGTGGCCGATCATCTCGGCAAACGCGTGTGCAGGAAACACCAAGGCGGTGGGCAACATCGGCGAGATGGTACCTCCGCTCGACCGCAGTACAGGGTGAGGCCGGGGTGACCGGATAACATCTCGCACTCGTGCTCGTCGCCACGTTGCTCGCGTTGGCTGCGGCCGTGCTCCACGCTGGTTGGAATCTGTCGGTGAAGCAGAGCGGCGACCGGTTCGTGTCGTTGTGGGGGCAGTTCTTCATCGCCGGCCTGATCGGGGCCAGTGTGATCGGGGTGGTGTCGATCATCGCCGCCAACAGCGACTCGGTCGACGCGTTCCCCGCATCAGGGTGGATCTGGGCGGGAGCTTCGGGGTCGATCCACCTCCCGTATTGCTGGTTCCTCGCCCGCGCATACGACCATGGCGACTTCTCGCTCGTGTACCCGATGGCGCGTGGCGGCGGCGCCCTGGTGGCTGCGGTGGGCGGGATCGTACTGCTCGGCGACCACCTCAGCGCGCTCGGGGTGGCCTCCATCGCGATCGTCGCGGCCGGGTTGGTGATGCTGTCGGGCCTGGGCCCCGCCGCCCGCAGCGACCCCGCCCGGTCGCGGGCCGACGTGCGCGCCGCGCTGATCGTGGCGCTCACCATC
>JANOKQ010000686.1:0-8894 GCA_031419375.1 Acidimicrobiaceae bacterium | reverse complement strand
TGAGGAACGAACCGCTTGATCGAAGGATCCTCGCTGAAGTGGTAAAGCAACCCGCGCACGAGGTCAGTGTCGCACGGGCAAGCGCGGCCCGGAGTCGACGGTCGGTCGGCGGCGGGACTGCCCAGGGGGTGGGTCCCGAGTGAGGAGAGCGGACTAGCGACGACGGTCGCAAGCCCTTCAGTCGTCGGACCATGTGGGGGCGTAGGCGCGGCTCGCGAGCGCGCTCGGTGAAGTTGTCGGCGTCAAAGACAGCCGTTGACGAGCGACGCCGTGAGGTTCGTGAGGACCTCGGGCCGGGTTCTTCGACAGCACGGCGAGGCGGGTCCCCCGTGTCACGCCCCGGGCTCACTGGGCCTGGATCAGCTGGCTGGTCCGACTGCGAACCTCGCCGTACGACGCGACACGCCCGGCGAGATGGATGCACCGCGCATCGGCGTGTGCGGCAAGGCTCTGCACGATGAGATGAGGGAGCAACGGCTGGTCGTAGAGCGGCGAGTTCACCCGTGTCACGGAAGTTCGCAGACATCCCACGGATGACGGGCGACTCGCAGCCCGATCCACATGGCACCTATCGGGCACTTAAGCCCGCGAACGTCGCGTAACGTAGCATTAGGCCCTTGGGGGCCGCACCGGACTGTCGATCGAGGGTTCCTTGCTCGCCACGGACCGACCGCCGGAGAGTCGTGGATTGATGGAAATCCCTGAGTTGTCGAGCCGCCTGGACCGAACTGATCCTGGCTATCAACGCAACGTCGAGGCGTTCGACGCGGTTGTTGCAGATCTGCGCGCCGAGATGGCCCGCGCTCGTGAAGGCGGGCCACCGGCGGCGCGCGAACGGCACACTGCACGCGGCAAGTTGCTGCCACGCGAACGCGTCGACGCTTTGCTCGATCCGGGTTCGCCGTTCCTGGAACTGTCGCCGATGGCGGCACACGGCATGTACGGCGGCGAGGTGCCATCGGCGGGCATCATCACCGGCATCGGCCTGGTCAGCGGCCGCCAGTGCGTGATCGTCGCCAATGACGCGACGGTGAAGGGTGGCACGTATCACCCGATCACGGTGAAGAAGCATCTGCGGGCCCAGGAGGTGGCTCTACAGAACCTGCTGCCGTGCATCTACCTGGTCGACTCCGGCGGCGCGTTCCTGCCCGCTCAGCACGAGGTCTTCCCTGACCGCGAACACTTCGGTCGCATCTTCTACAACCAGGCGCAGATGTCCGCTCGCGGCATCGCCCAGATCGCCGCGGTCATGGGTTCGTGCACTGCCGGCGGCGCATACGTACCGGCCATGAGCGACGAGGCCGTCATCGTCCGTGGTCAGGGAACGATCTTTTTGGGCGGCCCGCCATTGGTGAAGGCCGCGACCGGCGAAGTCGTCACGGCCGAGGAACTGGGTGGCGGCACGATGCATTCCAGCGTTTCGGGTGTCACCGATCACCTGGCCGACGACGACCGTCACGCGCTCGAGATCGTGCGCTCGATCGTCAGCACGCTGCCACCTGCGGCCGCTGCGCCATGGGCAGTGCAGCAGGCCGACGAGCCATCCGTCGATCCCTCCCAACTGCACGGTGTCATCCCGGCCGATGACCGCACGCCATACGACGTGCACGAGGTCATCGCACGGCTGGTCGACGGCAGCCGCTTCCTCGAGTTCAAGCGCATGTACGGCTCAACGTTGGTCACCGGTTTCGCCCACATCTTCGGGTCGCCCGTCGGTGTCATCGCCAACAACGGCGTGCTGTTCTCGGAGTCGGCCATGAAGGGAGCGCACTTCATCGAGCTCTGCGATCAGCGCCGCATCCCGTTGCTTTTCCTGCAGAACATCACCGGGTTCATGGTGGGGCGCGAGTACGAGGAGGGCGGCATTGCCAAGCACGGCGCGAAGATGGTGAACGCAGTTGCCACGGCCCGCGTGCCCAAGCTCACCGTGGTCATCGGTGGGTCCTACGGCGCGGGGAACTACAGCATGTGCGGTCGGGCCTACTCGCCACGGTTCCTGTGGATGTGGCCCAACGCGCGCATCTCGGTCATGGGCGGCGAACAGGCCGCTTCGGTGCTGGCGACCGTGCGCCGTGATCAGCTCGAGGGGTCGGGCCAGGAATGGTCGACCGACGACGAGGAGGCGTTCCGGCGTCCCATTCGCGAGCAGTACGAGCAGCAAGGCCACCCCTACTTCGCCACCGCTCGGCTGTGGGACGACGGCATCATCGAGCCATCCCAGACACGCACCGTCTTGGGGCTCGCCCTGTCCATCGTGGGTCAGGTCCCGCTCGACCCCGTCGGCTACGGCGTGTACCGGATGTGACGGAGGATCTCTGATGTTCGAGACCGTTCTGGTGGCCAACCGTGGCGAGATCGCGGTTCGTATCATGCGGACGTTGCGCGCCCTCGGTATTCGCTCCGTCGCCGTCTACAGCGACGCCGATGTCGACGCGCGCCATGTGCGCACCGCCGATGTTGCTCGGCGCTTGGGTCCAGCGGCACCGTCGCAGAGCTACCTCGACATCGACCGCGTCATCGAGGCCTGCATTGCTACCGGGGCCCAGGCGCTGCATCCCGGGTACGGCTTCCTGTCCGAGAACACGGCGCTCGCCTCTGCATGCGCCGCCGCCGGCATCGTGTTCGTCGGCCCGCCAGCATCGGCTATTGAAGCCATGGGCGACAAGATCCGCGCCAAGGACACGGTGTCGGCACGCGGCGTGCGCGTGGTGCCCGGTGTGTCGGGTGTCGGCCTGACCGACAGCGAACTCGCCGAACGCGCGGCCGGCATCGGGTTCCCCGTCCTCATCAAGCCGTCGGCGGGCGGCGGCGGCAAGGGCATGCGCCTGGTCACGTCCATCGAAATGCTCGATGCCGAGATCGCATCGGCCAAACGCGAGGCGCTGGGAGCGTTCGGTGACGACACGTTGCTCATCGAGCGGTTCGTCGAGCGGCCCCGCCACATCGAAGTGCAAGTGTTGGCCGACTCGCACGGCAACGTCGTCCACCTCGGTGAGCGCGAGTGCAGCTTGCAACGCCGCCATCAGAAAGTGATCGAAGAGGCCCCGTCGCCGTTTCTGTCGCAGGCCGATCGTGAGGCCATCGGCGCACAGGCCGTCGCCGCCGCCATGGCGTGTGGATATGTGAATGCCGGCACGGTCGAGTTCATCGTCAGCGGCGACCGCCCCGACGAGCCGTTCTTCATGGAGATGAACACCAGGCTCCAGGTCGAGCATCCGGTGACCGAGGCCGTGTGGGGCGTCGATCTGGTCGAGCTGCAACTGCGCATCGCCGATGGTGAGCGCCTGCCGTTCGCCCAAGCCGATTTGCACCCGACAGGTCACGCCTTCGAGGCACGGGTGTATGCGGAGGACGCATCACGCGGGTTCCTGCCCACAGGTGGCCGCGTTCTCGCGCTGCACGAGCCGACCGATCGACCGAACGTACGCGTCGATTCATCGTTGGTCGTCGGGACCGAGGTGGGTTCGAACTACGACCCGATGCTCTCGAAGATCATTGCGTGGGGCCCAGATCGCGATGCCGCGCGACGCACGCTCGACGCTGCGCTGGCCGCCACCAGCGTCCTCGGTGTCACCACCAACGTCGACTTCCTGCGCACCGTCCTGGCCGACCCCGATGTGATCCGTGGCGTGATGGACACAGCGCTCGTCGAGCGCATCGCCGCAGCTGCCCCGGCACCGACCACGCCCGTGGCTGCGCTCGCGGCGGCAGCGTTCATGTCCCTGTACGGCAGCACGGGCACCGGCTCTGGCATCGGTGGCGCGTGGGGCGATCGCGGTGGCTGGCGTATCGGCGAGGCGGCTTGGACGCGGTGGACGGCGGTCGACGGCAACGGTCAACCGGTCGAGCTGCGTGTCCGGTCGACCGATGTCGGCTTCGAGGTCTTCGACGGACTGACCGTGATGCCGGCGCGCTTCTGGCTGCAGGACGGACGGATGCAGCTCGACCTGGGTGACACCACCACTGTGTTCAGCGTTGCGGTTACCCGATCGACCACCTGGGTGGGTTCCGCCGGGAAGTCGTTCAGCCTGACGCGTCCTGCGCTGGTTACACCCGGCGCAGCCAGGATCAGCGAGGGTGGTGCCAGCATCACCAGTCCCATGCCCGGCACCGTCGTGGCGGTGTTGGTCGCTCAGGGCGACCTGGTTCTGGTCGGCCAGCCGGCGGTGGTCGTCGAGGCCATGAAGATGGAACACACCCTGCGCGCCGCCATCGACGGCGTCGTCGGCGATGTGCTTGTCAACGTGGGCGACCGGGTCGCCCTGAACCAGTTGCTGGCGGTTCTCGAACCGGCTGCCCTTCGAGAGGTGAACTAGATGGACTTCGATCTTTCGCCCGAGCACGAGGCCTTTCGCGTTACCGTCCGCGCTTTCGCTGAAGCCGAGATCGCGCCGCACGCGGCGCAGTGGGACGACGAGCACACGTTCCCCGTGCAGGTCGTCGAACAGATGGGTGAGATGGGCCTGTTCGGCTTGGTCTTCCCCGAGGAGTGGGGCGGCGGAGGCGGTGACTTCGCATCGCTGTGCATCGCGATCGAGGAGATCGGACGCGTCGACCAGTCGATGGGCATCACACTGTCGGCAGGCGTCGGGTTGGGCGCCAACCCGATCTTCCGATTCGGAACCGCCGATCAGCAGCAACAGTGGCTGCCCGACCTGGTCGCCGGTCGCACCCTGGGAGCGTTCGGTCTGACCGAACCCGATGCAGGAAGCGACGCGGGAGCGACGCGCACTCGCGCCCGTCGCGACGGTGGTGATTGGGTCATCGATGGCGCGAAGGCGTTCATCACCAACTCGGGTACGCCGATCACATCGATCATCATCGTTACGGCTCGCACCGACGACGGCATCTCGACGTTCATCATCGAAGCCGGTACACCAGGGCTTACCATCGAACCCGCGTACCGCAAGCTCGGTTGGCATGCCAGCGATACACACGGCTTGGTGCTGGACGGATGCCGCGTGCCCGACCGCAACATGCTGGGCCAGCCCGGTTCGGGCCTGCGCAACTTCCTGTCTATCCTCGACGACGGCCGCGTCGCCATCTCGGCGCTGGCTGTCGGCTGCGCCCGCGCATGCCTCGAGCTGGCGGTCGCCTATGCCACGGAACGCATTGCCTTCGGCAGGCCCATCGGTGCCAACCAAGGCATTGCGTTTGCCTTGGCCGACCTCGACGTCGCCGTCGAAAACGCCACCAACCTGACCTACAAGGCGGCATGGCTCAAGGATCAGGGCCGGCCATTCTCACGCGCGGCCGCCATCGCCAAGCTGTACTCCACCGAAACAGCCGTCACGGCCACTCGCGTTGCGACGCAGGTGTTCGGCGGCAGCGGGTTCATCGAAGAGAACCCCATTGCCCGCTTCTACCGTGACGCAAAGATCCTCGAGATCGGCGAGGGCACCAGCGAAATCCAGCGCATCATCATCGCCCGCAACCTCGGCCTGCCCGTCAGCTGACCAGTCGCCTGCACACGACCCCGTGACAGGCTGCTCCTTGTTCAGAGTTTCTACAAAACGCTGAATAAGGAGGGTGTAGGGTCAGAGCATATGGAAGCGCCACGACGCCCGGCGGAGGCTGCTCCGGGACGACGATTTGCTCGATCGAAGCCCGCATCGGCCGCTCCTGGTGCGCGTGCGGATCCTGTCACCTCGACGAACTGGCCGCCCGTGGAATACGAAAACCATGAATGGGTCGGTTCGATCGATGTACCTCGCCGGTGGAGCTCGACCTTCTCAGGTCCGTACCGGTCGGCCGTCGTTGCTGAGATCGCTGGGCTCGGCCCCGTCATGTCGTCGGCGACCGCGGCACTGGCGGACGAGGCCAATGCCGAGCTTGCTCGCTTCGACGCCGAAATGGGATCCGAGATCGCCCCATTCGCTGCGATCCTGTTGCGCTCCGAGTCGGCCGCTTCGTCTCGTATCGAGAACCTGACCGCCTCGGCGAAATCGATTGCCCTCGCCGAGCTGGGCGATACGTCCAAGCGCAATGCCACGGAGATCGTGGCCAACACGAATGCGATGACCGCGGCGATCGCACTCGCTGACCGACTCGATGCAGCAGCGATCCTTGCGATGCACCCCGCCCTGCTCGATGAGCACGATGCGACGATCGCCGGGAAGTGGCGCACCGCACAGGTGTGGATCGGATCGAGTAGCTATGGACCGCATACCGCAAGCTTCGTCCCGCCACACCACACGCGGGTCGTAGCCGCGATCGACGACCTAGTGCGGTTCATGCAGCGAGATGACCTGCCGGTGCTGCCGCAGGCGGCGCTCGCCCATGCGCAGTTCGAAACGATCCACCCGTTCCCGGACGGTAACGGCCGAACCGGGCGCGCCCTGGTGCAGTGCTTGTTGCGCGGCAAGCGCCTGACCCGCCAAGTCACCGTCCCGGTGTCGGCTGGCCTGCTCACCGACAAGGACAGTTACTTCGCGGCCCTCACTGCCTACCGAGAGGGTGACATCCAACCGATCGTGGAGCGCTTCGCGGAGGCCGGCTTCGACAGCGTCATCAACGGTCGCCAGCTCGTCGCCGAGCTTCGCACGATCCGCGATGAATGGAGCACCTCGATCCCCAGTCGACGCCAGGCGGTCGTCTGGCGGACGCTCGACGTCGTCTTCAAACACCCGGTGCTCGACAACGCGCTCGTGATGCGCGAGCTTGATGTTTCGGCGATGGGAGCGCAAGCAGCGATCACTGAGCTCGTCGAAACAGGGGCGCTCCAAGAGATCACCGGTGGCCGGCGAAACCGGCGATATGCAGCGATCGCGGTGCTCGCCGCGCTCGACGCGTTCGCTGAACGCGCCGGACGCCGGGGGCCATAACCCGCTGCTCCGTCGTTGCCCGCGTTCATCAGGCTGGTGTCGACTCGCCAACCTGTCACGGGTTGCATGTCTCCTACTGTGGTCGTATTGTTCTGGGATGCCCCGCGGGAATCCTGTCTCGAAACTCGATATCACAGTCGAGCCTGAGGTTCACGATCGCGTCGTGAGCGACGCCTCCAACGAGGGCGTCAGTGTGTCGGCTTGGATGACGGAGGCCGCCCGGCGTGCACTCGTCGTACGCGACGGGCTGTCTGCCATCGCCGAGTGGGAACGCCTCAACGGTCCATTCACACCAGACGAGATGGCTAGGGCTCGACAGCGGGTTGCTCAAGAGCTCGCCACACCCCGTAAGCGGTCCGCGTGACCACGGTCTACGACGCCGGCGTCCTCATCGCCGCCGACCGCAACGACCGGCAGGTGTGGGCCGATCATCGCGCCAGGCTCGAAGTGGGCCTGGTTCCGGTGACGACCGCACCGGTCGTGGCCCAAGCCAGCCGCTCACCTCGCCAGGTGCAGCTACGACGCTTCCTGCGTGGCTGCAACGTCGTTTCGTTCGACGCTGCGCAGGCCCTCGCCGTCGGGGCGCTACTGGCAAAGTCAGCGACCACCGACATCGTCGACGCCCACCTTGCCGTCACCGCATCGCGGACCGGTTCGGTCGTCATCACCAGCGACCCCGACGATCTCCGCGCCCTCGCCGCTCACCTCAAACCTCGGATCACCATCCGAACGATGGCCTGACCCAGCCCCCCGGCGTCGGCCGTCGCACCTGCCGCGCCGCGGCGACGACATCATGTGAGTGCACTCCTGCGCAAGTCGTCAGTTGGCGTGCCGAGCCTCAACGAACGTAGCGCTCTACGCCGGTCGGTACGTCTGTCGAAGACGCTAGTCACTTGTCGTTGGTGTGAAGCCGGTCGTGATTGCGCCACGCCACTGCGTTGAGTCTGGTGCCACCGAGCCGTTCATAGAACGGTACGACGTCGTCGTCGCAGACGAGGTCGATCATGTAGCACGCGCCGAGGCGTGCGAGTAGCGCCTGCACGATCTGTGACCCGATGTTGTGGCCTCGATGCTCCGGCAACACCTCGACGAGCGGGATGTAGGCGGCGAACCGGTGGTCCGTGATGGCAGTTGCGAAACCGATGACGACACCGTCGCGATCGCGGGCGACGACGACTTCATCGGCCACGACTCGCGCGTTCGGGACGGAGTACACGCGGGCATCAGCAGCTCTCTGTTTCTGCGGTGTGACAGGGTGATGGGATGACAGTGCGATCCGCGTTCAGTGGCGGTGATTAGCGATACCTCCGCGATGTTCAGTACGGCACGGGTGACAAGCTTGATGCGCGTTCGTACTTGCACCGGACCTACGCGACGTCGCCGATTCCGTTTGCCCGCTTCGAGGCCCGACTCGTTGGCTGGTTGCCGTCGGGCTCGATGTTGGAGTGTGGTTGCGGGACCGGGAGGTTCTGGGACAACGATGACCTTCCAAGGTCATTGGCGCTCACGCTCACCGATCTATCGCCGGGCATGGTTGCAGAGGCGCTCGCCCGGGCGCGGGCCGCAGCATTCGTCGAGATTGAGGGTCGCACTTGCGATGTTCAAGCGCTGCCGTTTGCTGATGAGTCATTCGACGTCGTCATTGCCAATCACATGCTGTACCACGTGCCGGACCCGGACCTCGGCGTTGTTGAACTCGCTCGGGTCGTTCACGGTGACGGTGTTGTCCTTGCGGCGACCAACGGCTACGGGCACATGCGCGAGATCAACGATGCGATCGCCGAAGTGTTCGGGGACCATCGTGAAGGCCTCTACGAGGTGTTCGGGATCGACACAGGTGAGGCGCGACTGCGAGAGCAGTTCGCATCGGTCGTCTGGCATGCGTTCGACAACGATCTCGATGTGGACGACCCGGCCGCCGTGGTGGCCTATGGGTTGTCGTTTCCTCCGGGGGAGTTCGCTACCGACGCCCAACGCCAGCAGTTCGAGGCTGCCGTGTTTCGGCGATTCGTCGGAGGACGCCTACGAATTCGAACCCGCGCCGGTGTCTTTGTTTGCGCCGAGCCGCGT
>JANOKQ010000685.1:0-3758 GCA_031419375.1 Acidimicrobiaceae bacterium | reverse complement strand
CACCCGGATCTTCTCGATCAAAGTATTTGGCGTTGATAGACCGTGTCTTTTGTCGCCCAAGAGTGGTGTCAAATGTCGGCTATCGGGGTATCGTATGGGTCGTGGAACATCGTCTGCGGCGGATGCTGCCTGTGGCGACTGATGCGGCGGATGCCTTTCGCGTCGTCATCGTGAACGGGCCTCGACAGGCCGGCAAGTCGACCCTGCTTCGTGACCTGCACACGGTGAGCGGGGGCACCATCGCCACCCTCGACGATCGAGATTCGCTTCGCGCTGCGCGCACTGATCCCGCTGGCTTCGTCGAGGACCAACCCCATCCGTTGTTCGTTGACGAGGTGCAACGAGGCGGTGACCGCTTGGTGCTCGCCATCAAGGCATTTGTCGACCGCCGACCGGAGCCCGGCACCTTCGTGCTCGCTGGCTCATCGCGCTTCCTCACGGTCCCAGGCCTCACCGAATCGCTCGCTGGTCGCGCCCGAATCCTCGACCTGTGGCCGTTCACCCAGGGCGAGCTTCACGGCGGAGCCGACAGCCTTGTCGGACGCCTGTTCGAACCGCCATCCACGCTCCGCGGGCTGCATCCGGACGTGGTCGGACGGAGCGAGATCTTCGAACGGGTCGCCATCGGCGGATTTCCGGCGGCGGCATCACTGTCTCGGGCCCACCGCGACGACTGGTGCTCCGATTACGTGCGCACCATGATCGACCGCGATTTGCGCCAGCTGCGCGTTCCTCGTCGGGCCATCGATCTCGACCGGTTGGTCCGGCTACTTGCGCAGCGAACCGCACAGGAGTTGGTGGTGTCGTCGCTCGGCGCGGCGATCGACCTCGGCAAAGACGCGATGGCCGACTACCTGGCACTGCTCGAAACCATCTATCTGATCCATCGCATACCTGCGTGGACGCCGGGGGGATCCGGCCGGGTCCGCCGCCGCCCCAAAATCCACTTCGTCGACAGCGGGCTCGCGGCCAGCGTGCTCAATGTGTCCGTTGACGAACTGGTCATGCCGGTGTCGTCGATGGCTGGTGCGCTGTTGGAGTCGTTCGCCGTCAACGAGTTCGTCCGCCAGCTGAGCTGGGACCGTCAGCGTGCCCGCTTGTACCACTACCGAGATGCCGCACAGCGCGAGATCGACCTGATCCTGGAGCTCCCCGACGGTCGCATCACCGGAATTGAGGTGAAGGCGGCCCGCTCCGTCGATGAGACCGATTTCCGACACTTGATCTACCTCCGTGATCTCATTGGCGACCGGTTCGTCAATGGGGTAGTGCTCCACCTCGGCGATCGCTCGCTCGCGTTCGGTGACCGGATGACCAGCCTGCCCGTGTCGGCGCTGTGGGCCGCCTGAAGCAGTGAGCCGCAGGCGATCGAACGAACGCAATCCCGATCTCACACACGAAGGGTGCTCCGGGTCAGCGGGTTCAGCGGGTGAGGGATGTCTCGTAGATCTGGGCCGTCGTGGCGGCGATCGCGTCCCAGGTGTAGCGGTCGCGGATCAGCGCGGCCGCGTTGGTCCGCATCGAGGCTGCCGTGACCGCGTTGGTGAGCACCTGGTGGATCTTGTCGGCCAGGTCGTGGTGGTTGCCTGGCTCGAACAGCAACCCGGCGTCGGTGCCGTCGACGATCTCGGCCAAACCCCCGGTGCGGGCCACGATGGTCGGGGCACCCGCAGCCATGCCTTCGAGCGCAACGATCCCGAACGGCTCGTACAACGACGGGATGATCACACACCCGGCACGACCGAGGATGGCGCGCAGATCGTCGTCGGGCACGAAACCGGCAAGGTCGACGAGGTCGGCCACACCCTCCACCTCGATCTGGGTTTGCAACTCGGGGAGGTAGCTGCCCCGACCGGCGATGACGCACCGCACACCTGGCAGTCGATGGCGCAGATCGGCGATCGCCCGCACCAGCACCTGGAAGCCCTTTTCGTACTGCACCCGGCCCCACGCCACCACCAGTTGCTCGGGGGTGGTCGTGCGCGGCGGGAGCGCCCACAGTGCCGGATCGACCCCGTTCGGTACCAGGTGCACCTTCTCGAGAGGGAGCTCGAACCCGGCGACGACCTCGCGCACCATGAACTTCGAACACGCGATCACCTCGCGCGCCTGGTAAGTCAGCCACCACTCGATCGCGTTGATCGCGGCAGGCATCCCCGGCGGCACGTGCCCGCCGTGGCGGCCTCGTTCGGTGGCGTGAACGGTGGCGATCAACGGTACACGCCACAACGATTTGAGCGTGTCGCCGGCCCAGGCCATGAGCCAGTCGTGGGCATGCACGACGTCGGGTCGCCAGTCACCCAGCTGCGCAGCCAGCGCGACAACTTGATGGTTGGCCGACGCCATGGTCGCGACGAGGTTGTCGTCGGGCAGCCATGGCAGATCGGTGACGGCGCGTAGCACCCGAACCCCGTCAATGACTTCGTCGTCGGCAACGGGAGGGGTCCCGGGTTCATGGCGCTGCAACGTGAACACGACCACATCGTGACCCCCGCGGGCCATGGCTCTGGCGAGCCCGTCGACGTGGGCAGCAATTCCACCGATAACGAATGGCGGATATTCCCACGACAGCATCACGACACGCATTCGTGAGACCGTAGCGCCCGCCCGCATGGGCGGATCACCTACGCTCGCTGTGTGCTGCTCTCCGATGTCGACCTCTACCTGTTCGGTGAAGGCAACCATCGGCGGTTGTGGGAGCTGCTCGGCGCAGTCGTGCAGCCCGGCGGAGGCACCCGTTTCGCCGTGTGGGCGCCGAATGCACGCTCAGTCGAGGTGATCGGCGACTGGAACGACTGGCAGGGCGAACCGCTCGCACCCCAAGCGAGCTCGGGGATCTGGGCCGCCGTCGTCCCCACCGCAAGCGCGCGTCACCGCTACAAGTACCGCGTCATCGGTTCCGACGGGCAGGTGATGATCAAGGCCGACCCGTTGGCCGCCGCCGCTGAGCGGCCGCCATCGGATGCGAGCGTCGTCGCCGGTGTGTCGATACACGAGTGGCAGGACCAGGCATGGATGGCTGGCCGCAAGATCGGCCACGGTGCCCCGCTGCGCATCTACGAAGCCCACCTCGGATCATGGCGACACGGGCTCGACAACTACCGCGATCAAGCCGTGGCGCTCGCCGCCCACGCGAGCGCGCTGGGGTTCACGCACGTCGAGTTGCTGCCAGTGGCCGAGCATCCCTTCAGCGGGTCGTGGGGCTATCAGATCACCGGTTACTACGCGCCCACTGCGCGCTTCGGCACACCCGACGATTTCCGTGCCTTCGTCGACATCATGCACGCCCACGGTGTCGGCGTCATCCTCGACTGGGTGCCGGCGCACTTCCCGAAAGACGAGTGGAGCCTGGCCCGCTTCGACGGCACCGCGTTGTACGAACACGCCGACCCACGCCAAGGCGAGCACCCCGACTGGGGCACCTACGTGTTCAACTACGACCGCGACGAGGTGCGCAACTTCCTGGTTGCCAATGCGTTGTATTGGCTCGACGAGTTCCACATCGACGGCCTGCGCGTCGACGCCGTGGCGAGCATGCTGTACCTCGACTACTCCCGCGAGGCCGGCGAGTGGGTGCCCAACGAACATGGCGGGCGCGAAAACCTTGGGGCAATCAGGTTCCTACAACAGCTCACCGACGCGGTCAGCGCCGAGCACCCGAGCGCGATGACCATCGCCGAGGAGAGCACGGCATGGCCGAAGGTCACCCACCCGGTCGAGTCGGGAGGGCTTGGCTTCACCCACAAGTGGAACATGGG
>JANOKQ010000684.1:0-3127 GCA_031419375.1 Acidimicrobiaceae bacterium | reverse complement strand
CATGGTCATCGCCAACTATGCGTTCGGGGTTACGTATCCGATGCCGCTCCGGCCGCTGACCGCAACTGCACTGGCGATGTACCTGTACCAGTACCTCGGCCTGATGTTCCCGGTCGACGACGCGGCCACCCGGCACGCACTCACGCAGCAGCTGACCCTCGCCATGGCCGGCGCGGCGAAGTAGGGGTAACTCGTGTCGACCGGTCATGCGATAACTGTCCTCTTCACGGACCTGGTCGGCTCAACGCGGCTGGCGAACTCACTGACGCCTGATCGAGCCGACGAGATTCGTCGAGCGCACTTCGCAATCTTGCGCACGGCGATCAACGACCGCGAGGGGACCGAGGTGAAGAACCTTGGTGATGGCCTGATGGTCGTGTTCGAGCGACCATCGGCGGCCCTGGCCTGCGCGGTCTCGATGCAACAAGATGTCGAGGCGGCGAACTCGCTCCAACGCTCCCCAGGCGCTTCGGTGTCGCCGAGCGATGTGGCGCTCGCGATCCGGGTCGGGATCGCCGTCGGTGAAGCCACGCGTGAGGACAATGACTACTTCGGCGACCCCGTCGTCACCGCAGCGAGGCTGTGCGCGGTGGCCGAGGCCGGACAGATCCTGGCGACAGAGCTGTCACGGATGCTCGCCGGGCGAAACGCGAGCCAACGTTTCGGCCCGCCACGAGACATCGAGCTGAAGGGAATCCCCGACCCGGTGGCCGTCGTCGAGGTCCTGTGGGAGCCGATCAAACGGGCGCTGTCGATGCCGTTACCGCGGCTGCTCGCAGCCAAACCGGCGATCGCTTTTGTTGGCCGTGACGATGTCCTCGAGTCGCTGACGGCGACGTTCAAACGAGTCGCCCAAGATCAGAAGCTGGCGATTGCTTTCATCAGCGGCGAGCCCGGCATGGGCAAAACGACGTTGGCTGCACAGCTCGCGCAGCGCGCGTTCGCGGCGAACGCTGTCGTACTGCTCGGTCGCTGCGACGAGGACATGGGCATCGCCTCACAACCGTTCGCCGAGGCACTTGGCCAGATTGTCACCTACGCCGATGATGCCCTGATCGAGGCCCACGTCGCTGATTACGGCGGTGCTCTCGCCCGTCTCGTGCCAGCCCTTCGGCGCCGGGTCGCCGATCTCACCGTCAACACGACCGGCGACGCGAACAGCGACCGGCACGTGCTGTACAGCTCGATCGTCGGCCTGCTCTCGACGCTTGCCGCGACCGCCCCGATCGTCATCGTTCTCGACGATCTGCACTGGGCCGACGAGTCTGCCCTCGTGCTCTTGCGTCATCTCGCGGTCGCTGCCGCAGACGTGCCGATACTGGTCGTTGCGACGTTCCGCGACACCGAGATCGACCAGCAGCACCCGCTCACCGACACCCTCGCGACGATGCGCCGCAACGTCAATGTCGAACGCTTCGCCCTCGGAGGTCTCGACGCTGAGGCGGTCGCCGACCTGATGTCGCGCGGATCGGGTCGTCACATCGGTGATGCTGGCCGCGAACTGGTGGCCACGTTGACCAGGGAATCCGCCGGCAACCCGTTCTTCCTCGGCGAGCTGTTCCGCCACATCGTCGATACCGGGATGGTCGATGTCGACACCAGCGGACAGTGGCGGGTCGTTGCCGACTTCGAGCAAGTCCAACTACCGGGGTCGGTGCGTGACGTCATTGGGCAACGGATGGATCGGCTCGGCGATGCGATGCGTACCGTGCTCTCTGCGGCCGCTGTCGTCGGCCACGAGTTCGATCTCGAGGTCCTCGAACGACTCGTCGATGTCGACGCCGATGCGCTGATCGACATGCTCGACCGGGCAGGCGCGGCGTCGCTGATCTCGGAGTCCACATTCCCGGGCCGGTACGCGTTCACCCATGCACTGACGCAGCACGCGCTGTATCAGGATCTCGGCGCAACGCGCCGGGCGCGCATGCACCAGCGGGCGGCCGCCGCGATCGAGGACGTGCATGGCCCCTATGCGCCGGGCGACTCACAGGCGATGGCCCGCCATCTGCTGAGCGGGGCGCGCACCGAAGACCTTGCCCGTGCCGTCGCGTACGCTCGGCTCGCTGGCGAGGAGGCGATGAGCTCGCTCGCACCGGCCGAGGCGGTGCGCTGGTTCGAGACGGCCTACAACCTGTTGGACCGCTTGGATGAGCATTCGCGGGAGATGCGCTGCGATGTGCTGATCGAATTGGGAGAAGCGAGACGGCCGACTGGCGAGAACTTCCGCGAGCCCCTCCACGAAGCGTTCGAGCTCGCTGACTCGATGGGTGATGCCGATCGGATGGGCCGGGCCGCGTTGGCCAGGAGTCGTGGCAGCCTCAGCCACAGTGGTCACGAGGATGCGGAGTGGATCGACGAACTCGAGCGAGCAATCGAAGCGCAGCGCCGTGCAGGCGGCAGTCAACTCGCCGTGCTGCTCGCCACACTCTCCGCCGAGCTCTCGTTCACCAACCGTGAGCGGCGGCTCGAGCTGGCCCGTGAGGCCGAGGAAGTCGCGGTTCTGGCGGGCAATCCGCGCACGGAACTCGAGGTGCTGAACCTCATCTACATCCCGACGCTCGAGCCGTCACTGTTCGCCCAACGCGAGGCCCAGACCAAACGCGCCCGAGATCTGGCCGCGATCGTCAAGGATCCCGTTCTGTCAGCCGTCGCCGCGACGCAACGGGCCTTCTTCCTCGCCGAGGCCGGCGAACTCGATGAGTTCTGTCGCGTCAGTGACGAGACCAAGCACCTCTGCGATCGCACAGGTGTCCCGTTCCTGCAGTGGCGAGCCGGCCTGTGCCTGACGCTGATCGAGATCGTGCGTGGCAACATTGCCGAGGCGGAAGCGCTGTCCACCGAGTACCTCAACATTGGGATGGCCGTGGGCATCCCCGAAGCAATGATGGATTTCGGCGTGCAGTTGATGATGATCCGCACCATGCAGGGTCGATCAGCGGAGATCGCCGACATGGTCCTGTCCTCGTTGGCCGGTTTCGAGGGGTTGGCCGGATTGCGCGCTGCGGTGGTCAGCCTCTACTGCGATCTCGGCCGCGACGACGAGGCGCGAGAGATCTTCGATCAGGATGCGGTGAAGCGGTTCGAGCACGTCCCCATCGATGTGATGTGGGTGCCGGGGTTGACGTCG
>JANOKQ010000683.1:0-8548 GCA_031419375.1 Acidimicrobiaceae bacterium | reverse complement strand
CGCGGCCATCAGGTGGTCGGGCTCGATTCCGGGTTCCACCGTGTGGGGTGGTTGTACAACTCAACCGACCGTCGGCCCGAGACGATGACCAAGGACACCCGCGACGTCACCATCGATGATCTACGCGGTTTCGATGCGCTCGTTCACCTGGCCGAGGTGTCCAACGATCCCGTCGGCGAACTGAACAGCGACGTGACGTTCAAGATCAACCACGAGGGCAGCTTGCGGTTGGCCACGCTCGCCAAGCAAGCCGGCATCGAGCGGTTCGTGCACATGTCGAGTTGCAGCGTGTACGGCGCCACCGGCGAACAGCCGAGCCGTGAGGGCGACCCGACCGAACCGCTGACGTCGTACGCGAAGTGCAAGGTGCTCGTCGAAAACGATGTTGCCCCGCTCGCCGACGATTCGTTCTCGCCCACGTTCATGCGCAACGCAACGGCTTATGGGGCGTCGCCCCGCCAGCGGTTCGATCTGGTCGTCAACGATCTGTCGGCCAGCGCGTTCTTGTACAACGAGATCCGCATGGCCAGCGACGGCACGCCATGGCGGCCGTTCGTACACGTACTCGACATCTCACATGCCGCGGCATGCATCCTCGAAGCGCCGCGCGAGGTGATCCACAACGAGATCTTCAACGTCGGCTCCGACGACCAGAATCATCAGGTTCGCCAGATCGCCGAGATCATCGGCGCCCTCGTTCCCGGGTGCTCGCTCAGCTTCGGAGATTCATCCGCCGACAAGCGTAACTACCGGGCCAACTTCACCAAGATCCACGAGCAGCTTCCCGGCTTCCGGTGCGCGTGGAGCGTGGAGCGTGGCGTCAAGGATCTGCTCGACATCTTCCGCACCATCGGCCTCGACGAGGAGCTGTATCGCTTCCGTGGCCACACCCGGATCAAGCAGATCAAGCACCTCATCGGCACCAACCAGGTCGACGACGATCTCGTCTGGAAGATTTGACGTGCACTTCACCGAGACGCCGTTGGCGGGGGCGTGGATCGTCGACCTCGATCGCAAGGACGACGACCGTGGCTTCTTCGCCAGGGCGTTCTGCCAGCGCGAGTTCGACGAGCACGGCATTGGTTCCGACGTTCGGCAAGCCAACATCTCCCTCAGCGCCACGGCCGGAACGCTGCGCGGGATGCACTTCCAGTACCCGCCCGCGGCAGAGAACAAGTTCATCCGCTGCATCTCCGGGGCGTTGCTCGATGTGATCGTCGACCTGCGCCCCGAGTCGCCGACGTTCTTGCAACACACAGCGGTTGAGCTGTCGTCGCAGAACCGGCGCGCGTTCGTGGTACCACCGCGATTCGCGCACGGCTTCATCACCCTCGCCGACGACACCGAGGTGCTGTACCTCGTCAGCGCGTTCTACACGCCTACCGAAGAGGGTGGCTTGCGCTACGACGATCCGGCGCTCGGCATCGAGTGGCCGCGCGGCGTGTCTGTGATCACTGACAAAGACGCTGGGTGGCCCAATCTCGGCGCCCAGCGCGAACAGATCGAACACAAGATGCACATCGAAGGAGCACCATAATGATCATCCTCGACAGCGCGCTCGCGGCACGCGAACGTGCCGGCAAGCCGATCCGCGTTGGCATCTTCGGTGCCGGGTTCATGGCCAAGGGTTTCGTCAACCAGGTCGCTCATTCGGTTCCCGGGATGAGCGTGGCGGCCATTTGCAATCGCAGCACCGACAAGGCTGTCGCCGCGTACGACTACGCGGAGGTCAAAGGTGCGGTCACCGTCGCGAGTTTGGGCGAGCTCGAATCGGCGATCGCCGCTGGCACACCGGCGGTCACCGACGACCCGACGCTGCTGACCCGTTCGGAACAGATCGACTGCCTCGTCGACATGACCGGCGCAGTCGACTACGGAGCGGCGATTGCGCTCGACGCGTTCGCCCACGGCAAGCACCTCGTGTTGATGAACGCCGAGGTCGACGCGACGATCGGCCCACTGCTGCGGCGCAAAGCCGACGCGGCCGGTGTGATCGTCACCGCGTGCGACGGCGACCAGCCCGGCGTGCAGCTCAACCTGTGGCGGTTCGTGAAGGGTCTCGGCCTCACCCCGCGCTTACTCGGCAACATCAAGGGGCTACAGGATCCGTACCGCACCCCGACCACACAGGCCGGCTTCGCCGAGAAGTGGGGCCAGAACCCGACGATGGTGACCAGCTTCGCCGACGGGTCCAAGGTCAACTTCGAACAAGCAATCGTTGCAAATGCAACGGGTTTCAAGGTGGCCAAGCGGGGCATGTACCAGTACGACCACCTCGGCCATGTCGATGAATTGACCACCCGCTACGACCTCGACGAGTTGCGCGAGTTGGGCGGCATCGTCGAGTACGTGGTGGGCTCGAAGCCGGGCCCGGGCGTGTTCTGCCTGGCCGAGCATCCCGACCCGAAGCAGCAGCACTACCTGAACCTGTACAAGCTCGGCGAAGGCCCCCTGTACAGCTTCTACCAGCCCTACCACCTGTGCCACTTCGAGGTGCACAACACCATCGCCCGCGCCGTGCTGTTCGGTGACGCGTGCGGGGTTCCCGAGGGCTGGTCATCGGTCGAGGTGGTCGCGGTGGCCAAACGCGACCTGCAAGCCGGCGAGGTGTTCGACGGGTTCGGCGAGTACATGACCTACGGCGAAGCCGACAACACCGATGTCGTGCAACGCGACGGCCTGCTCCCACAGGGCCTCGTCGAAGGGTGCCGGCTCACGCGCGACCTCCCCAAGGATTCGGTCGTTTCGTGGGCCGACGTACAACCGCCGACCAGCCTGGCCCACGACCTCTACCGCGAGCAGCAGTCAGCAGCAGCCGCTGAGTTGGAGCACCGGCAGAAGTGACGGCGTCAGTTCGCCCGCGGGTTGCTATCGTCGCAACCACTGCGCTTGTAGCTCAATGGATAGAGCATCTGCCTTCGGAGCAGAGGGTTGGGGGTTCGAGTCCCTCCGGGCGCGCCGAGTGCAGCGCCCAGGTCGTGACCGCAACCGAGGGCGGACCGGATATTCGGTGTGAATGCGCCGACGATCCCTTGGCGAACTTCTCCATTCGAGTGACTGACCGTACGCCAGTGCGCTCACCGAACCCTGTCGACCAGCACGATCAGGTGGTGGGTATGAGTTCGGCCACGTCTGGATGAGTTGCCGCGAATCCGGAGTCGAAGGTAGCGATCCGACCGCCTCGATGGCGAGCAAGCGAGGCGAGGTATGCATCGGTCACTTGACGGTGGCCGATCACACCGCGGAGCGTCTTGTCGTCGTAGGGACAGTCGTCCGCCCAAAAGGTGTGTCGTGGATCCGCCGTCGTTCGTGTCATCAGCTCGATCGCATCGGCCGCCCGAACGGAGTTGCGGATCAGCAGCCGCAGGAGCGTCCCCTGGGTGATCGGCGTCGTGGCGAACTCAACAGGCGTCTGTCCGGCCATCCACGTCTCGGCCTGGATGTGGTGCAGATGATCTTCCACCGTGAGGGCGACCAGCACGTTGCCGTCGAGCAGGATCGTCACTCGTCGTCTTCCAATTCGCGAACATCGGCGGGCGTGATGACACGGCCGAGGCGAACTGTCGACAGGCCCGTTGTAGCGCTCTTCGAGAACGTGGGGGCGGTGTGTGGAATCAACACTCGAGCAAGGAGATCGTTGATGGTCTCACTCAGCGTCTGGCGGTGGTCGCGAGCGATGGTCTGCGCCATGCGATGAAGCTCCGGTTGAAGATCGATCGTGGTGCGCATAAGCGAACCGTAGCATCACTGCATCATGTCGCATCAAGCACGCTAACCGAGGCGAATTCGGCCTCGGCGCACGAGAGGCCCATTTTGACGCGCAGTGCCGGCGCGTAGTGGAGGTCCGCATCACGACATTGATCTGGCTCACGAGGGCGTGGGGGTCGCGAGCCGATGTGGCGAAGGTTTGCGGCTCGGCGATGAACGTCTGCACGTCCGTTGCGTTGCGCCGGTGACACCACCATCGAAGACGCGGGGTGCCGACCCGTCGTAAAATGTCCACGGCGCAGCGCGTGACGTTGATCTTGGACAGCGGCGGCATCAGCGCGCTCGCCGGGCAGCGAGCCCGGCTGACAGAGCTCCGCCGACGGGACCAGTGGCCGCCGCAGGTCCCAACCGCGGTCCTGACGGAAGCTCTCACGGGCGACCATCGCCGCGACTTCCACACGAATCGATTCCTGCAGCTGTGCCAGGTTCGCGACGTCACGGAACCCCTTGCTCGCCTCGCCGCTTCGCTACGGACCCGCGCCCGAAGCGCACCGACCATCTCCGCCGTTGACGCCATTGTCGTCGCGCTCGCGACGGGCTACCGCGAACCCGCGATCTTGACGAGCGACCCCAGAGACATCGTCCGGCTTGTCGACGCCCAGGAGTTGTCGATCGCCGTCATTCCCGTGTGAGCAGGCCTGCGTGACGGCGCAGGGCGGAGGTCTGCGCGACACTGCCGTTCATGCACGTCGTCATCGAGGGCACGAACCTGCCGGGGCGGACGTTCTGCGACCCCGACGGCGACGTGCTCGATACCGTGCACGTCGGCGTGCAGGTCCGGCGCGAACCGTGGCATCTCGTGGCCGGCGATGCGGCCGGGGCTCGTTGGGAGATCGATGTGAGCGTCACGCGCGGCACTGACGGCGAGATCGACTTCAAGGGGTCGGCCGTGCACGGCCGGCGCGGCGAGCGATTCCTCTACCTCACGTGGGGAAACGTCGACGGTGCCAGCGAGTTCCACATGTTCCGCCGCGCCAAGCTCATGCTCAACCGCATCGGCCCGGAGATCGTGACCACCGCCGAAGAACAACAGCGATCGCTCGTCGGCATCGTGAACCTCACCGATTCGTACGGTGGCCCCCGGTGCGCCCGAGTCGACCCGCCCGATCTGGTCTGGACGCTCATCTAGTCGCCAACGGTGCCGTCGATGTATTCGCGGAGCAGGTCGGCGGCGAGGACGCTGTCGGGGTTGTCCGCCGAGTAGTAGATCGGACCGGTATCTCGCCGAACCCTCGGCGTATGGAGGATTGCCTCAGCGGGTAGACAAAGCGGTGCGCTTCCGGCCGACTCGTGCCCGACACCCGGTCGGGTGGCGACGCGGCACAGCGCCGTCGTGATGGACCAAACCTCATCTCGAACCTCATCTCGACCTTCGGCCGGCGGAGATTCGACTACCTCCAGCGCGTCAGCTTCGAACGGCACGAGCGCGGCGGCCGTGACAACCGACGACGACCGTCGGGTGCCGATCACGCCGTTGATCATGGCGATCGCGATGGTCGCCATGACTGTTGCCCTCGCCAGGGTTGCCGGCGGGCTGGTCGACATCGTCGGGCTGGTGATCCTCGCCGCATTGCTGGCCTGGTTGACGGGGCCGTTCCAGCAGCGGATCGCCAACCGGGTGGGCGGCGCGACGTCGATGGTGGTGTTGGTGCTCCTCGCGCTCGGCATCGGCCTCGGTGTCGGCGGGCTGCTGGCCAAGGACCTCAGCGACGGCACCACCGCATTGTCCGCGCGGATCAGTGACTCGCTGTCGGGCGGTTCTGGCGGCGGCGTGGCCGACCGCATCGGCCGGTCGTTACGGCTTGGCGACGGGGTGGCCGAGTGGCTGTCATCGTTGCCCAACACTGCGGTGTTCGGCGGCGACGGGACGCCCGCGGTCGGCAAGCGAGTGGTCGACATCGTCGTCGTCGTCGTGCTGATGCTGTTCTTCCGCGGCAGCAGCACCTCGATCGTGTCGGGGTTGATCCGCCTGTGGCCGCGCCCGCAGCGCGAGCGGATCTGGCTGTTGCTCGGCGACGTCGACCACCGCTCCGGTAGCTACCTACGCCACGTCGCCACCGTCGGGTTCGCCTGCGGTGTAGTGCTGAGTGCCCTGGCGCTGGTGTGCGGCCTACCGATGCCGGTGGCCATCGGAATGTGGGCCGGCTTCTGGATGCTGGTCCCAGCGGTCGGCTGGTTCGTCGGCCTCGCGCCGTATGTGCTGTTCGCACTGTCTCTCGACTCCGTTCCGGCGGCGATCACCGTCGTGCTTGCGTCGGCACTCACCGTCGTCGGAGTCCGTTACCGCCGTGCCCGCAGCCAGCGGCTCCACCTTCGCCCGGGAATCGGGATCGTCGTGCCAAGCCTGGCTGTCGGGGTGGCGATCAGTGGCACTGCAGCAGCGATCGTGTGCTTCATGCTGGCGGTGCTCGCCCTAGGAGTTGCGACCTCCGAGTACCGTTCGGTCCGGCTGCCGATGCCGCTCCTCGACGAGTCCAAGGTATACCGCTTCGGCCCGGTCATCATCCCCCACGGAATCACCGGCATCGTGCTGTGTGGCGTTGTGGTTATCTTCGCCGTGATGTCGTGGTCGATGATCGGGCGCGCCGGTGCTGCAATCGTGTGGATCACGATTGCGATGCTGTGGGCGATCGCGATCAACCGCCCGGTCACGTTCCTCGCCGACCGTGCGCACATGGGGCGGGCGGTGGCACTTGGGATCACGCTGATGGTGTTCGGCGGTGTCATCGCCGCGATTGTGACGACCGTCGTCAACGAGGGCCCGCGATCGCTCGCCCTCGCCGTGGAACGGCTACCACGTGTGGTGGAGGACTTCGAGACGGCACCACTCGTCGGTGGATGGTTGCAGGAACGCGACGCCGCCACCGTCGTCGCCGAACAACTGCAGGCCCTGCCGGGCCGGGTGTCGTCGTCGCGCGGCGCAGTGGGATGGTTCCCGTCAATCGGGTCGCAACTCGTCGATGTGATCTGGGTGCTGCTGCTCACCGTTGCGTTCGTTCTCGACGGTGGCAGGTTGGTGTCGGGGGCGAGCCGCCGGGTGCCGGTACGCAAACGCCGCCAATTCGACCGCCTGGTCACCGTGACCCACCGCGGTCTCGCGGGATACGCCGCCGGAGCGGTACTCGTCTCGGCGATCTGCGGTTCGTTGGTACTGGGACTTGCGCTCGTACTCGGGATAGTCCTTGCACCGGCGCTCGCGCTGTGGGCGTTCATGTGGGACTTCGTGCCCCAGGTCGGCGGGTTCATCGGCGGCGTGCCCCTGCTGCTGTTCGCGCTGATGGAGGGTCCGATGGTGTTCTTCATCGCTACAGGCGTCTACCTCGTGTACCAGCTTGCCGAGAACAACCTGATCTACCCGGCGATCATCGGTGTCAGCGTCGACATTCCCGCGTGGGCAACGATGCTCGCCGCGATGGTCGGGGCCGCCGCGGGCGGCCTGTTGGGTGCCGTCGTGCTGACGCCACTGGTCGGCGTGATCCGGCTGACGATGATCGAGATGCGCAAGGAGGACTTCCCCGGGCGCACCGTGTCCGACGTCGAAGCACCCCAGCGACGCCGACGTGGCCGCCGCGGGCCGCGGCGGCCGGTGCAGATACCCCAGGCATCTGCGCGCTGAAGTCGTGACCGGTTCGGACCGCCTCGGCCGTAGCTCAGCTCCGCGTCAACATGAACTTCGTGTGAACTGAACCTGAACACCTTGACGGTTGCCGGCAATGCGCTTTCGCTGTCGAGAGACTGCCCGTCATGACGATTCGGGGTGTCTTTTCGAACGCGAGGGAGCGGCTTGATCTCGTTCCTGGGGACGTGTTGTTCACTGCCGGAGATGCCGGAGACCAGATGTTCGGCGTCGTGACGGGCCAAGTCGAACTGCGGCGGGGCGACGAGGTGCTCGCCACGATCGGGCCCAGCGAAACGTTCGGGGAACTGGCGATCATCGACGACGCGCCGCGCGCCCTGACTGCCGTTGCAGTGGAGCGGTCCGAGATCGCGGTGATCAATCGGAGCACCTTCGTGTTCCTCGTACACGAGACCCCCACATTCGCCATAGAGGTGATGCGATCTCTCGCGAGCCGGATCCGCGAACTCGACGCCCGCATCTAACGGAGCATCTACCGCAGGCGTCCACTGCACGACATGGGCGATCCGGGGCTGTCGCAAAGTAGGCAAGACTTGGGCGATGCCGACTCCCGAACAGCGACTCATCGAAGCGAACATCGACCTGCACGAGGCGATGGCACCGGCTGGGCTGTACGTCCCTGCGGTGCGCACCGGGAACCTGCTGTTCCTCTCGGGAGCTGGGCCGGTCAAGCCGGGAGGTGGTTTCGTGACCGGCAAGGTCGGCGGCACCGTCGATGTTGCCGCAGCGCGCGAGGCGGCGCGTTTCACCGGCCTGCAGCTACTGTCAAGTGCGCGCAACCTGTTGGGAAGCCTCGACCAGGTGGTCAGGGTGGTCAAGCTGCTCGGCATGGTGAACTGCGCGCCCGGCTTCAACAACACCCCCGGTGTGATCGACGGATGCTCGGAGCTGTTCATCGAGGTATTCGGCGACGCCGGCCGGAGCGCTCGGTCGGCGGTCGGGATGGCCGAGTTGCCCTTCGACATCTGCGTCGAGATCGAAGCGATCTTCGAGCTGGCCGACGCCTGATCAACGCCGAAGATGGTCCCGCTCCACCGAAAGGCTGGTGATATATCAAGTGTATACTGAGGTGATGCAACTTGCGTCCCGTCTCGCCAACCTCGGCACCGAGACCGCGTTCGCCGTGTCGCTCGCGGCCGCCGA
>JANOKQ010000682.1:0-11341 GCA_031419375.1 Acidimicrobiaceae bacterium | reverse complement strand
GTTCGCGAACGGGTGGATCCTGATCCACTCGCGTGGACTGCGGCGGCGACTCCGACGACTTCGGCGAGGACGTCGACATGGGTTGGCCGGCTTCCCGCAGCGACCACCGCGTCGAGCGCCGCGAATGCCAGCCCGATCTGTCCGAACAGGGTGCCCACGGCTGGTTGGACATCGCAAGCCCACACGCCCATGCGTTCCGGGAAGCCATCGACCATCGGCGGGCCGATGCCGACCTCGTAGCGATCGCAGTGTCCATCGCCTCGGAAACCCCCGACGTCGGCACTCGCGGGCACCGTGCACGACTGGTAGGTGATCCGGTGCCGGCGGCGGAGGTCTGCCTGGGTCAGTGGTGAGGGACTGGCCGCCAGGCCCCTGGCGTCGCCGAGCGCTTTGGCGATGTTCGCGGCAGTCGATGCGTCGGCTGCGTCGTCGTCGGCCCAGTTCGGTCCGGGCACGGAGTCAGCCTCGGGTGAAGGCTGCCACTGCCCCGATCCCGGAGGGAGGGCGCGTGGAGCGGGCGCTGTGCTCGGTCGGTATCACGACCTGGTGGGCGCGCAGTGGCTCTCTGAGCGCTTCTCCGGCCACGAACTCGGCGATGCTCCCTTCGATGAGCGTCGCCATCGTCACCCGGGTTGCGCTCCGCAAGTGTGCGGCGCTGGCCTCGAGTTCGTCAGCGATGAGTGCTCCACGAGCGACGAGCTCATGCTCTGCTGCCTGTTCGAGCAATTCGTTCTGACTGATTCCCTCAAGGGCGGCGACGCCGCGGATGAGATCCCTGGTGCGCTGATCCCGGATACGGAGCGGAAAAGCATGAGCCATGCCACCAACGGTACCGAACGCCCGCGATGATGTCGATTATGTACAGATGACATCATTTGGTGTGGTGTCCGCCTGGACGTGGAGACACGCCCGCTGCGAACCAGTCTTGAAAACGACGTTTGCGCCTGGCGTGGCCCGCGCAATAGCCTCGCGTGCAGACGATGTCGAGGGGATGACCAATGGGAGCGTTCACGGGGCTGCGAGTGTTGGACCTTTCGCCGAACCGGGTTGGCGCGCAGGTCAGCCAACTGTTCGCCGACTTCGGTGCCGACGTGATCCAGATGGAACCACCTGGAGGGGCGGTCATCCGCCGCCACGCCGCCTATCCGTTCTGGGCGCGCGGCAAGCGCAGCATCGTCGCCGATCTCGACGACACCGCCGACCGGGCGGTCATCGCCGACCTCGCCGCCGGTGCCGACGTGTTCATCGAGACCCAGGCCCCCGGCGTGCTCGATGCGCTCGGGCTGGGCTTTGACACCCTCAGTGCGCGCAACCCGCGGCTGATCTACACGTCGGTCACCGGGTTCGGACGCCAGGGGCCGTACGCGAACGCGCCCGGGTACGAGGGCATCGTCCACGCCAAGCTCGGCGTGTACCACACGTTCCGGCGGATGTCGGCGCTGCCGCACCCGCCATTCGTCAACGTGCCCTTCGCCTCGTTCGCTGCGAGCCAGGTGGCGCTGCACGGCACGCTCGCGGCGCTCATCGAGCGCGATCGCAGCGGTCTCGGCCAATGGGTGGAGGCCAACCTGCTACAGGCGTTCATGTCCCTCGATACGTGGGCGTGGTTCGAGCACCTCATCGCCGACCGATGGCCCGACGCCTACACGAAGACCGATACGTACGACGACATGGGCCGCCCCGCCAGCCCGCTCACATTCATGCTGCTCGTCTGCCTCACCCGTGACGGCCGGTGGCTGCAGTTCGCATCGGTGGCACCTCGTTTGTTCGCCGCGTGCATGACGTCGCTCGGGCTCGACTGGATGTTCACCGACGACGAGTGGAAGGGCCTGCCGATGCTGCCCGACGCCGACAAGCGGATGGAGCTGTGGACGCGGATGCTGGAGGCGGCGCGATCGAAGACGCTCGCCGAATGGGAGCAGATCTTCGACGCCGACACGAACGTTTTCGCCGAGCAGTTCCGCGTCGGACCTGGCGCGCTCGAGCACCCGCAGATGATCCACGACGGCTTCGTCGTCGACCTCGACGACACCGAACGCGGGCCCGTGCGTCAGCCTGCAGCGCTCGTCAAAGCCGCCGGCACGCCCGCCGAACTGACAGTGAGCGCACCGACCCTCGATCAGGACCGTGACGCGATCCTCGCCCTGGCCGGCACCGTCACGTCCGGCACCGTCACGTCAGGCACAGCCTCAGGCACAGCCTCAGGCACAGCCGCAGCCGCGAAGACCGATTCGAGGCTGCCGCTCGAGGGGATCACCGTGGTCGAGTTGGCCACGCTGTTCGCCGCTCCACACGGCACCACGATGCTCACCGATCTCGGGGCGCGGGTGATCAAGATCGAGCCCCTCACCGGCGACAGGATCCGCAACATCATCCCGTTCCCCGAATCCGGCGGCGCGAAGGTGATGCAGGGCAAGGAGAGTCTCGCCGTCGACCTCACCGCCGCCGACGGCCTCGCGCTCGTCAAGTCGCTGGTCGCCACGGCCGACGTGGTCGTGCAGGGCTACCGGGCCGGAGCCATGTCCCGCCTCGGTCTCGACTACGCATCTATCCGTCCGACCAACCCCGATGTGATCTACGTCAACGCCCCCGGGTATGGCGTCGATGGGCCCTACGGCAACAAGCCCGCGTATGCACCGAGCATCGGTGCGGCGAGCGGCCTGCCGCTTGGCAACGTCGGCGCCGCTGTTGCCGAGCGCGCCGATCTCGCCATCGCCGAGATCCAAGACGGGGCGCGCCGGCTCTCGGCGGCAAGCGCCACCGCCAACGCACAAGCCGATGGATTCGCTGCGCTCGGCGTGACCACGGCGATCCTGCTCGGCGTCGCCGTACGCAACCGTGGCGGCGGTGGCCAGGAGCTGTTTTCGTCGATGCTCAACACCGGCAGCCATGCGATGTCGGCTCAGGCGGTGTCGTATCCAGGCGCCCCGCACGAACCGGTGCCGGACGCCGACCTGCGCGGCCTCGGTGCGCTCTACCGCATATACGACACCGCTGACGGCTACGTGTTCCTCGCTGCGCCGTCCGCCCACGAGTGGCGCGCACTCGCCACCGCGTTGCGGCCGTACGCCGACCTCGAGGCCGAGTTCGCTTCGAGTGACGCGCGTAACGCCCACCCGGAACCGCTCATCGACGCGCTGACGGAGGTGTTCGCCACCAAACCCGCACTCGACTGGGAGCGCGAACTACTGCCGCAGGGAGTCGGGTGCGTCGCGGTGACCACCACGTCGATCGAGGCGACGATGTTCGACGACTCCTTCGGCCGCGCCAGCGGGTACGTAGTCGATGTCGTCCACCCCACCTTCGACGAGCACCCGCGGCTCGCGCCGTACGTCCGGTTCTCGAGGTCACCAACGCGGGCGCTGCCAGGTGTGCTCGCGGGCCAGCACACCGATCAGATCCTGGCCGGGTTGGGGCGCACGGCCGACGACATCGCCGACCTGCGCGCTCGCAACGTCGTTGGCTGAGCGGTCAGCGATGGTGGCTACATCCGATGCTGTGGGGCGCGCCGAGTTGCAGAGCCGCGAGCGTGAGAACATCCTCAAAGCCGCGTACCGCCTGATCGGTCGATCGCCGGATTCCACGGTGCAGGTGGCCGAGATCCTCGAAGCGGCCAGCCTGTCGACCCGCGCGTTCTACCGCCACTTCCGCTCCAAGGACGAGCTGATCATCACCATGTACCGCACGGCCGCCGAACGGGTTGCCGTCGAACTGTCCGACGTGGTGGCCGGTGCCGACGGTCCGCGCGCTGCGCTCGAGGCGTGGATCAGCCATCAGCTCGCCGTCGTCTACGATCCGCGCCGCGCCCGCCAGGCGTTGGTGCTGTCATCGCCGGAGGCCCGCTCAGCGGTGGGCTTCGACCAGGCGAACCAGCACGGCACCACCGTGCGGCGAACCATCCTCGCCGAGGTCATCCGCCGCGGGCAGCGCGACGGAACGTTCCCCGGCGCGACCGATCCCGACGAGGATGCGCGTGCCGTGGTCAGCGTGGTGGGTGGGATCGTCCTGGCCCGACTCGCCGGTGAGCCGGTGCCCGCCTGGGCCGAAGCGACCAGACACATCACCTCGCTGTTCTTGCGCGCCTTCACCCGATCCGAGTGAAAATAGCGTTTTCAATTTCGGCATGAGTGTGGTACAGTGCACGCACCGGGCCTTGGAGGAGGGTGATTTGCGCATCGGAATCGTGTCCGACATCCACGGCAACGCCGCTGGGCTCGCTACCGCTCTCGAGCGGATGGGCGATGTCGACGAGTTGCTGTGTGTGGGCGACATCGTCGAGGAGTACCGCTTCAACAATGAAGCCGTGGCGCTGCTGCGTGAACGTGAAGCACGCTGTGTGCTCGGCAACCACGACCTCGGGCTGCTGTCGGCCCAAGGGGTGCGGGCCCGTTCCGCCGGGCACGTCGATCCCGCGATGGTCGCGTGGTTGGCCTCGCACCCGCTCACCATCGACACCGTCGTCGAGGGCAAGCGCCTCGTCATGACCCACGCCAGCCCGTGCGCGCCACACACGCAATACGTGATGGCCGGATCGCCCGAGCTGGCCCGCATCGGCGAGGTCGACGCAGACTTCGTGGTCATCGGCCATACCCATGCCCAGCTCGTCCAGCGCGTCGGTCGACCGCTGGTGATCAACCCAGGTTCGGCCGGTCAGGCCCGCGATCACTCCAACGGCAAGCAGTTGTCGTACGCGGTGCTCGACACCGGCTCCGAACACGTCGAGATCGACAACTACCGCCTCGCAGCCATCTCGCCCGCCGCAGCCATCTCGCCCGACCCAACCAGTGCAGGAGCCCCCCACCGATGACCATCAAGGACAAGGCCGCGATCGTCGGGGTCGGGGCCACGCCGTACACCAAGCGCGGCCAGTCGTTCCCCGAAACCGAGTTCTCGATGGCCTGCACCTCGATCTTGGCTGCCCTCGACGACGCCGGTCTCACGATCAACGATCTCGACGGCTTCTCGATCTACTCCAGCTCGTGCGACCCGGCCGCCGTTGCCGCCGAACTCGGCGTGCCCGAGGTGCGCTGGGCCACCACGCTCACGTCCGGCGGCGGCGGATGCGCAGGGGCGCTCGGCGTGGCCGCAGCGGCGATCGACTCCGGTATGGCCACCACCGTGGTCACCCTGATGACCTTGCAGCAGCTGAACAAACGACTCGGCGGCTCCGCGGTCGACGGCATGCTCGGCTACGCGCTGATGTCGGATGGGTCGAGCCCATACGGCGGCAACGGCGTTCCGCCGTCGGCCGCGTTCACCGCGAACAACGGTCTGCTGTCGCCAGGGCACAGCTTTGCGCTGCTCACTCAGCGACACATGCACCTCTACGGCACCACGCGCGAGCACCTCGCCGAGGTGTGCATCAGCCAGCGCGATAACGCCATCAAACGGCCAACGTCGTTGCGTACCGAGCCCATCACCCTCGACGACTACTTCAACGCGCGGATGATCTCCGATCCGCTGTGCCTGTTCGACTACACGATGGAAAGCGACGGTGCGGTCGCCGTCATCACCGTCGCTGCCGACCGTGCCAAAGATCTCAAGCAGCCGCCGGTGTACATCATGTCGTCGGCCCACGGTGGCACCGGGCGATGGGGGCCGGCGCTGTTCCGCTACTTCCAGATCCCCGACGACGAGTTCGCCTCATCCGGCCATCGCCCGGTGGCCAAGCGACTGTACGAGATGGCCGGCGTCGGTCCCGGCGATGTCGACGTGGCGCTGCTGTACGACCACTTCTCGCCGCTCGTCATCATGCAGCTCGAGGACTATGGCTTCTGCCCGATCGGCGAGGGCGGCCCGTTCGTGGCCGACGGCAACATTCGCTATGGCACCGGCACCATCCCGGTCAACACCCACGGTGGCAACCTGTCCGAGGCATACATCATCGGCATGACGCACGTTCGTGAAGCGGTCGAGCAGCTGCGCGGCACGGCGGTCAACCAGGTGGCGGGTGCCGAGATCGCGCTCGTCACCGGCGGCCCGGCAAGCCTGCCGGTGTCGGCTGCATTGTTGAGGAGAGGCTGATCATGAGCGACTTCGGACCCCTCACTCCGGGCGTGTTTCCCTCGATCCTGCACCACACCCACGCCGACCACCTGACGCAACCGTTCTGGGAGGCGGCCGCCCAGGAGCGCCTTGTTGCGCCACGCTGCACGAACTGCGGCACGTTCCGGTTGCCGCCGTCGGCGTTCTGCTTCAACTGCCAAACCCGCGGTATCGGCTGGGTCGAGCTCCCCGGCACCGGCACCATCTACACGTTCACCATCGTCCGCCACCCGCTGCATCCGGACCTCGCCGGGGCCTGCCCGTACGCGTCGGGCGTCGTCGAGCTCGATGGCACCCAGGGCGCGGGAGCCCGGATGCTCGTCAACATCGTCGACTGCGATGTCGAAACGCTCAGGATCGGCGACGCCGTCGAGATCGTGTGGGAGCACGTCAACGACGAGATGACCACCCCCCGCTTCCGGCCGACAACTCGCACCTGACCCGCAGACCAACCTGCCCCTGCCCGCAGCCGCCGCTGCCTCACATTGGAGAATCGATCATGACCAAGTACTGGGCCAACTCCGGCGACTCGCACCTCGTCGAACCGGATGACCTGTTCACCTCGAGTCTGCCGGCCGAGTTGGCGGCGCGGATGCCGCGCAGCGTCAAAGATGCCGATGGCAAGCACGAGACGATCTTCGTCGACGGTCAGGAGTTCCGTCGACGGATGCCGGCCGCGCTGAATCTGAAAGATGACCAGGGGCTCACCGTGTTCGAGCGGGCCCCCGGCGCCAACGACAAGGCGCTGCGCCTGATCGACCTCGATCAGGAGGGCATCTGGTGCGAGCTCGTCTATCCGTCGATCGGCATCTGGATGTCGTCGATCCGCGACCCCGAACTGATGGCTGCCGGTGCTCGCGCGGTCAACGACTGGTCGATCGAATACCAGCGTTTCTCGCCCCGCTACGTCCCCACGGCGACGATCCCACTGCTCACAGCCGAGACCGCCGTGGCCGAAGTGCACCGCGCCGCCGGACTCGGGTTCCACGCCGGGTACTGCTCGGTCCAGCCCGGCCTCGGCGTGCCCGACTGGAACTACGACATGTGGGAACCGATGTGGGCGGCAATGGAGGAGACTGGCATGGTGGTGGCGTTCCACATCGGCACCGAACCCCACGACGCCGACAAGTTTCACGGCGGATACTTCGGCGGCCCCGGCGGTGCGCTGATCAACTACACCGAGACCACCTACGGCGGCCAGCGTGCCGTCACCAAGATGATCGCCTCCGGTGTGTTCGACCGCCACCCCGACCTCAAGGTCATCGTGTCCGAAGGCGGTGCCACCTGGGGGCCGTTCATCGCCGACCGCCTTGACGAGGGATACCGTCAGCATGCCTCGATGGTCCGCCCGCAGCTGCGCAACCTGCCAAGCGAATACCTGTACAACAACGTCTACGCCTCGTTCCAGCACGACCGTTCCGCGGTGAAGGCGATGACCGCGATGGGGTGGCGCAACGTGTGCTGGGGGAGCGACTACCCGCACATCGAGGGCACCTTCGGGCACACCCAGAAAACGCTGCACGAACTGTTCGGCGACGTGAGCGAAGACGACCGCCGGCGGATCACCGTCGGGGCGTTCGCCGAGCTGTTCCCGCACGTTCCCCCCGCTCCCGCCGAAACCCCAGACGCCTGATCCCTCCGGTTGCCAGCACGGTTGGCCGGGAGTGGAAACGGATAGTGGAGTCGGCTGTTGTCGAGAAATGCACCGTCACGGTGCGTTTCTCGACAAGCGATGTTGTGGGCGAAGCGCGGCGAGGTACGGTCTCGCCCACACCGACGGCGGATGGATGGATGGATTCGATGACTGCCACGACCACTTGTCACGCAGCACCGCGTCGTGCAGCACCGCGTCGCCGAACCGCCGTACGTCACATGCTGGCGATGGCGCTGTTGTCGACCGCGACGGTCACTGTTGCCGCCGCGTTCGCCACCACCGCGGCGGTGCTCGTCACCGCCGAACCGGCTTCGGCCGCGCCGTCGGGGGCGAGTGCCTACGTGGCCGTGGCCCCGACCCGCGTGTTCGACACGCGCACCGGGCTCGGCGGGTCGTCACGAGTGCCTGCCGGAGGTTTGATCAACCTCACCATCGCCGGTCAGGCGCCGGTGCCGACTGGAGCGATCGCCGTCGTGGTCAACCTCACGGTCACCAACGTCGGCCGCGACGGCTTCATCACCGCATGGCCCGCCGGGCAACCGCAGCCGCTCACCTCGGTGATCAACTTCGAACGCCCTGGCCAGACCATCGCCAACCTCGTCACCGTGCCCCTCGGTGCCGACGGCGCAATCTCGCTGTTCGCCCTCGGCGACACCGACCTGATCGCCGATGTGCAGGGCTACTACATCACCGCAGCCGCCTCGACGAGCGGCCGGTTCCTGCCGACGGCCCCCACCCGGGTGATCGACACCCGCCTCGCCAACCCTGTCCGCTCCACCCCACTCGGCGTCGGCGACACAGTCGAGATCGACCTCCGCCCGTTCGGGATTGCCGCCGACGCGACCGCCGCGGTGCTCAACGTCACCATCACCGAGGCCGCAGCCCCAGGCTTTTGGACCGTGTACCCGGTCGGCGCGCGGCCCGAGGTGAGCAACCTCAACATCGACGCGGTCGGCCAAACCCGTCCCAACCAGGTGATCGCCACGTTGACCGGCGGGCGTTTCACCGTGTTCGCCCAGACTGGCGGGCATCTGGTGATCGACCTGGTCGGCTCGTTTTCGGGGGTGTCGGCACCGAGCAGTGACGTCGGGTTGTTCATCCCGGTTGCGCCCACCCGCCTCGTCGACACCCGTGATGTGAACAACGGCCCCGGCGTTGCCGCCCGAGCGAACCAGAAGGTGGAAGTCCTCGTGGCCAACCGAGCCGGGATCCCGCCGACGGGCGTGGCCGGTGTCGTCGTCAACGCCACGGTCACCGAGGCCGCCGGCGCCGGCTACTTCACCGTGTGGCCGGCGCGCACCTACCGGCCGACCGTGTCGAGCCTCAACGCCACCGCGGTCGGCCAAACCACCGCAAACCACGTGATCACACCGGTCAGCGATGGCGGATTCAACTTCTACACCCAGATCGGGGCGCACCTCATCGCCGACGTCACCGGTTGGTTCACCGGTGCCCCGACGCCGAGCGTTCTTCCGGTCGCGGTGCCGATCCCCGGGCCCTTCGGTCCGGCCGAGGTTGGCGGGTACATCTACCGTTCGGCACTTGCTGGCAACACGCTGGGCACCAACGTGGCCGGTCCCGAGTGGTCCCCGATCCGCTGGAACTCGTGCCGCCCGATCCGCTACCTCGTCAATCTCAACGGCTATCCCGCCCAGTACCGGCAGGTGATCGAGGAGGCGGTCGAGCGGATCGGCACCGCAACGGGCATGCAGTTCGCTCCAGTCGGAGACACAGCGTTCATGCCGACGAACACCGACCCGTGGGCGCTGACGAGATCGCAGCGGGTCGGCCGGAATGGACCGCACGACCTGATCATCGCCCTGGGCAGTGAGGCGGTTACCGATCTCGTGCCGGGCTTCGTCGGCGGAGTCGCCGTCACCGACACCGTGGTGTCGTCGCGGGTCGGAGCAATCACCGCCTCGTCGGTCGTGATCGACATGGGCGACACCGCACGAACGTTGGATTGGGCAAGCGGTGGCACCGGGACCACGCTGCTGCACGAGCTCGCCCACGCCGTCGGGCTCGGCCATGTCCCCGATTCGAGCCAGGTGATGTTCCCGTCGACGTCGCCGGGGGTTGCCACCTACGGCGGCGGTGACCTGCGCGGCCTCTGGCAGGTCGGCGCCGTCCGCGGCTGCATCGCCCTCTGAGCGCACGCGCCCCCTGGATCTGGGCAGGATTCCTCTCGGCATCCGAGAGGAATCCTGCCCAGATCTTTTGTGGGAGGGTGGGTGATGCGTTTGGCTGCGGTATTTCCGACATGCGAGATCGGTGCTGATGCGGGGGCGGTGAGAGCGTGGGCGACAGCGGTGGAGGAGATGGGGTTCGACCGGATCATCGCCTACGACCACGTGCTCGGTGCCACCCACGAACGGCGCGAACCGCCGTTGCTCGGCCCGTACACCGAGCGTGATCCGTTTCGCGAACCGATGGTGCTGTTCGGGTTCCTGGCCGCGATCACCAGTCGGGTCGAGTTGATGACCGGGGTGATCATCTTGCCGCAACGTCAGGCGGTGCTGGTGGCCAAGCAGGCGACCGAGATCGACATCTTGTCGCAGGGCCGCTTCGTGCTAGGTGTTGGCAGCGGATGGAACCACGTCGAGTACGAGGCACTGGGGATGGAGTTCTCCACCCGGGCCCGCCGGTTCGATGAGCAGCTCGATGTGATCCGCCGGCTGTGGAGCGAGAACCTCGTCGATTTCACCGGTCGCTACCACCGCATCGACCGCGCCGGGCTGGCTCCGCGGCCCGCTCGGTCGATCCCGATGTGGTTCGGTGGCTCAGCCGAGGGTGCTCTGGCCCGAGCCGCGAAGCACGGCGACGGCTTCACCTTCGGCACCGGTGGTTCACGCATCGCCGCGCCGCTCGCCCGCCTGCGTGAGTTACTGGTCGAGCACGGCCGCGACCCGGCGACGTTCGCGGTCGAGGCGATCATGCACGCAGGCAAGGGCCCCGATGCCGTGGCCGCCGAGGCCGCGCAGTGGCAGTCCCTCGGCGGCACCCACGTGGCCATTTCGACGATGACCAACAGGATGCTCGGCGCAGCATCAACGCCGTGCGACACCGTCGAGGATCATCTCGCCCTCCTCGCCCAAGTCAAATCCCAGCTCCCCTGAGCACTGCGGTCCCCCTGAGCGCTGCAGCCCCCGAACAACCCGGTTCACCCCGCCCGCCCGCACTGGCCAATTCCAGCCCGCCCGCCGAACCCCAGCCCGCCCGCCGAACCCCAGCCCGCCCGCCGAACCCCAGCCCGCCCGCCGAACTTTGTCGGTGTGAACAGCCTCAGCGTGTCGAGACCGACAAAGTTCGCCGGGGTGAGGCGGGGTGGGGCGGCTTGGGGTCGGGTGTTAGCCGTTCTTGGGAAGATCGCTCCACGACATCGTGCGGTCGTTGTTGGGTTCCTTGGGGAGGCCGAGCGCCCGTTCGCCGATGATGTTGCGCTGCACCTGATCGGTGCCGCCGTAGATGGGCGGCGCCTGCGCGAACAGCGCCATCTCGGTGACGAACCCGAGCAGCGGCTGGCCGGTTGCCTCGTCGAGCTTGGTGCGCGCCTCGGCGGTGTAGCCGTGCAGCATGCCGTACCCGCCCGTGATTGCTAGGCCGAGGTCGCGCAACTGGCGCACGATCTCGCTCATCGACAAC
>JANOKQ010000681.1:0-4053 GCA_031419375.1 Acidimicrobiaceae bacterium | reverse complement strand
GTCGATTTCGGCGGAGCGGATTCCGATGAGGCGGTGCTGGTGTCGGTACCGCCCTATCACATCGCCGGGGTCGCCAACATGTTGTCGAACCTGTTTGCCGGCCGTCGGCTGGTGTACCTGCGGGCCTTCGATGCCACCACGTGGCTTCGCACCGTGAGCGACGAGGCCGTCACTCATGCGATGGTGGTGCCGACCATGTTGGCCCGCGTGGTCGAGACGCTCGATGGTGCACTCGCCGGCTTGACGAGCTTGCGTTCGCTGTCGTACGGCGGTTCGAAGGCTTCCGCGCGGGTACTCGAAGCAGCGCTGCGCGCTTTTCCGGATACCGGTTTTGTGAACGCTTACGGGCTGACCGAGACCGCTTCGACTGTCGCTGTGCTCGGTCCCGACGATCACCGGGCTGCGCTCGCCTCCGATGACCCGGTGGTTCGCCGGCGGCTCTCTTCGGTCGGGCAGGTGCTGCCGATGGTCGAGATCGAGATCCGCGATGACAACGATGCCGTGCTGCCAGCCGGCGAGGCGGGGCTGATCTACCTGCGCGGCGAGCAGATCGCCGGCGAGTACTCCTCCGGAAGCGTGCTCGATGCCGACGGATGGTTCTTCACCCGCGACCGCGGCTCGGTCGATGCGGACGGGTACCTGTTCATCGAGGGTCGAACCGATGACACGATCATCCGTGGCGGCGAGAACATTGCCCCGGCCGAGATCGAAACCGTGCTGCTCGCGCATCCGGCCGTTGCGGACGTGTGCGTGGTCGGCGTGCCCGACGATGAGTGGGGTCAGCGCATCGTCGCCGCCGTCGTGCTACAGCCGGGTGCCAGCGTCGACGAGGCCACGTTGCGCGACTCGGTTCGGGTACAACTGCGCGGGGCGAAGACGCCGGATTCGATCGTGTTCCGTGACACACTTCCGCATACCGACACCGGCAAGATGTTGCGCCGCGTCGTCCTCGGCGATCTGCTCGCCACCGAACCCACCCCTACGTGAGCCGCACGGCTCGAACCGAGGAGACTCCATCATGCCCACCGCGTTCAAACCCGGTACCCGACTGTACGGCCGTGCGTGCACCACCGAACTGATGATCATCCGTGCGCCAGCAGATGCCGTCGAGATCACCATCGGCGGTTTGCCGTCGGCGACGTCCGCGGCGGACCGCGATGGAGGCTCGATCGCCGAGGGGCACGGCGGCGGATCGTTGATGGGGAAGCGATATGTCGACGCTGCCGGAACGGTGGAGCTGTTGTGCACGAAAGCCGGCGAGGGTGCCGGTGCGGTGAACGGCGAGTTGTTGGAAGTGAAAGACGCCAAGCCGCTGCCGTCGTCGGACTGACGGCCGATGTCGTTGCGTGGTGCGGCTTTCATCGCCGGTGCCTATGAACACCCGCGGCGCGACATCCCCGACCGTACGGTCGCCCAGGTGCATGCCGAGGTGGCCCTCGGAGCGTTGACCGATGCCGGGTTGTCGATGGCCGACGTCGATGCCTATTACTGCGCTGGCGATGCCCCCGGCTGGGGCCCGCTGTCGATGGCCGACTACCTCGGGTTGCGCTGCCGAACCTACGACTCCACTGAAACCGGAGGCTCGTCGTATCTGGTCCATGTCGGCCACGCCGCGGCGGCGATCGCTGCGGGCCATGCGCAGGTTGCGCTGATCACCCTCGGCGGCATACCACGCAACGGCGGAACGCAGCCGGGTGCCGGTGCGGGGACCGCCTCCGCGCCGGAGGCCGAGTTCGAGAACCTGTGGGGCACGTCGGTTCTCGGCTACTACGCGCTGGCCGCGCAGCGGCACATGTACGAGTTCGGCACCACGAGTGAGCAACTCGCCGAGGTCAAGGTTGCCGCATCGCTGCACGCCCAGCACAACCCGCACGCGTGGTTGCGTGACGTGGTCACCGTCGACGAGGTAGTGAGTTCCAAACTCGTTGCCGACCCGCTGCACCGACTTGATTGCTGTGTCATCACTGACGGCGGGGGAGCGCTCGTGGTGGTCAGCCCCGAGATCGCAGCAACGCTGTCGCGGCCATGCATCAAGGTGCTCGGCCAGGGCGAGGCGATCAAGCACACCATGGGTGGGCGGATCGACCTGACGTACTCTGGCGCGGTGTGGTCGGGACCGGCGGCGTTCGCCGAGGCGCAGGTCGCACCCTCCGACATCGACTACGTGTCGATCTACGACAGCTTCACGATCACGGTGTTGATGACACTCGAGGACCTCGGATTCTGCGAGAAGGGTCAGGGCGGCCGGTTCGTGATGGATGGCCGTCTCGTCGCGCCACACGGCGGCCTACCGTTCAACACCGACGGCGGCGGGCTGTGCAGCAACCATCCGGCCAATCGCGGGGGAATGACCAAGGTGATCGAGGCGGTCCGCCAACTCCGCGGCGAGGCCAATGCGGCCGTGCAGGTCCCCGACTGCCGGCTGGCGCTCGCCCATGGCACCGGGGGAACGTTGGCGACACGGATGATGAGTTCCACCTTGATCCTCGGGCGTGACGACGCATGAGTGCGCAGCCGTTGCTTCCCACGCGACCACCGCGGCGCACGTTCGAGACCGCCGAGTTCTGGGATGCGTGCGCGGCCGGACGCCTCGCACTCCCGAAGTGTGACGCGTGCGGCGAGTTCATCTGGTATCCACGGTTGTTCTGCCCGTTCTGCGCGTCGACCGCGGTGACCTACTCCGATGTGAGCGGAACTGGCGAGGTGTACAGCTTCACCGTGATGCGCCGCGGCGACGGGCGCTTTCGCGAGTTCGCCCCGTACGTGCTCGCCTACGTGCGTCTCGACGAGGGGCCGACGTTGCTCACCAACCTGGTCGATACCGATCCCGAGACGGTGGCGATTGGCCTGCGGGTAGCGGTGGTGTTCGAGCCGGCCGGCGACGACGGTGAGGGCAACCCCACTGATGCGATCCCACGCTTCACTCCGGTCCGTCCGTAGGCAGCCAACGCGCACGGGCGACACCAGCGCTCGCGCAAACCTGAATCCGGTCACCGGTGGTCGGTCACCGGTCGTCGGCGGGTGCGGGGCGTCCGATCAGGCGGGCGAGCAGCCGGCGGCGCTCGGCGGGCGGCGAAACGTAGTGCGAGCGCGACAACCACGATGTCGTCAAGTGGGCCGATCACGGGCAGGAACTCGGGGATCAGATCGATCGGCGACACCACCCACACCAGAGCGAACACGGCTATCCAGCGTGCGCTACGGGGCACATCGGGGTGGCGGCGGAGTCGGCGCATGGTGGTGGCGCACGCAGGCAGAAACGCGGCGAGATCCCTGGCGGTCCCCGGCGGCAGGCGCCGAGCCAGCACGATCAAAACCGCCCACGACGCAGCGACGACAAGCGCGCCCACGATCGACCACAGCACCCATCCGCTCATCGAGCCGCCGTGCTCGACACCTGACGGTGAGCGGGGTCAGCGGGGGGCGAAGAGTCGGGCATTGTCCCATGAGACGATGCGCTCATCGGGGGTGAAGCGGATCAGCGTCGGCGGTTGTCCGTAGTGCTTGCGCGTGGCGTCGGGCATCGCCGCGGCAGCGGTGCGGAACGACGCGTACTTGGCCTCCACCGCCTTGCCGACACGCGTGGCCAACTGCTCGTCACCTTCGACGATGGCGGCCCGCCCGGTAAGGTGAACGGCGATCAGTTCGGCCCATCGCTCGCCGCCCTCGACGAGGAACGAGGCCCGGTCGTCGTGGCGGATGCGGGCCACCTTCTTGGACCCCCCTGGTGTGGTCAGGTAGATCTGCCGGTCGATGGCGACGAACCACACCGGCAACGAGATCGGTACACCATCGCGTCGCAGCGTGGTGACGATGCCGGTGTGGTGTGCCTCGATGAACGCCCACGCCTCGTCGGCCGAGAGGCGGACGCCCGGCCGTTTCGGCCGCGGCTCGTCAGGCCCGGCGGCGGGCGTTGGGGGTGTGTTGCTCATCGGTTGGCTCCCTCGGTGTCGGTGCGCCAACCTTGCCAGATCGTGGCCAGCCGGAGGTCACCGATGCCTGTGCCAGGTGTGCCTGTGCCGCGTTGTGTCAGTTGAGGGCGGCGCGCTCGGC
>JANOKQ010000680.1:0-7125 GCA_031419375.1 Acidimicrobiaceae bacterium | reverse complement strand
GCTCGTCGGTGAGCCCCTGGGACCAAACCGCATACCACTCGAGAAAGTCGACGACTGGAATGATCTCTGCCAACGTTGCACTATCGGCTGCGATACCTCCGCGCCGGTTACATTCGACCGGTGCACGATACACGCGCCTTCGATCTGGCGGTCTATGACGCAGTTGTGTTCGACCTCGACGGAACGCTGTGGATCAGCGGACATTCGATCCCGGGCGCGGCGGCGTTCGTCGAGCGTTGCCGACGCAGCGGTGCGACCGTGTCAGTGGCGACCAACATCTCCATCTCCACCGCAGCCGGGGTCCGCAAGCGCTTGGTCGAGGAGGGTTTGCTGCACCAGCACGAGTCGGTGATGACGTCGTCGCTGGCGTTGGCCGCCTCGCTGAAGGCGGGGGGCGTGCGCCGTGCCGCCGTGCTCGGCGGTTCGGGTTTGCATCACGAGATTGCCGCGCTCGGCATCGTTGTTCACGATGTCGGCGAGATCGACCGCGACGTGTGGCGTACCCCTCGGCCCGATGCCGCCATCGCGCTCGGCGGATGGCCGGACGCCCGCCTGCGCGACATCGAGACGGTCGGCATGCTCGCCGCCGCAGGGCTCCCGCTCTACGTGACCTCGCTCGAGCCGGGGTTCCCAAACGCGACCGGGTACCAGGCAGGTGCCGGGATGATGATCGCCGCGGCGAGGGCGTTGCACCGCTTCGAGGTGATCGTGTGCGGGAAGCCGTCCGCAAGCTACGCCGCCGCCGTCACCGGTTCGCTGCCGCCCGGAGTACGGGTGCTGATGGTCGGCGATTCCCTGCTCGCTGACGTGGGGCTCGCCGCGCAGATGGGTGCCGACAGCTTGCTCCTCGTCGGCGACCGCACATTCGAGACCGCTTCCGGCGGGAATCTCCCGACGTTCGTCGCGAGCAGCCTGTTGTCGGAGCCCGCTGCTCTGGCAGAATCGGCGCTCGGCCGCTGAGCACCTCGCGGTCGGAGTCCACCTCCAACGTATGCGGAGCCCCACATGATCACACTCACCGATTCCGAGATCGCCGCCGTGGCGGCACGCCACGAGCACGCCCGGCGCACCGTGGCGCCGATGAAGCGGATCACTCTCGATCATCCGGCGATGACCATCGACGACGCCTACGCGTGCCAGAAGGTGTGGGTCGATCAACAGATCGCGGACGGCAGCGTCGTCGGCGGGCACAAGATCGGCCTCACGTCGCGGGCGATGCAACAGGCGGTGAACATCGACGAGCCCGACTTCGGCACCTTGCTCGACTACATGTTCATCCCGACAGGTACCACGCTGAAAGCCTCTGATTTCCTTGACCCGAAGCTGGAGGTGGAGATTGCGTTCGTGCTCGGACACGACCTTGGCGGTGCGGGCGTCACCACCGCCGATGTGATCGCCGCGACGGACTACATCGTTCCGGCTGCCGAGCTGATCGATGCCCGCTCGTTCCGCACCGACCCCGACGATGGCATCACCAGAACCGTGTGCGACACCATCGCCGACAACGCGGCGAATGCCGGGATCGTCGTCGGCGGTGTGCGCGCCAAGCCCGGTGACCTCGACCTGCGCTGGGTCGGGGCGATCATGAAACGCAACGGTGTGGTCGAAGAGACCGGACTTGCCGCAGGCGTGCTCAACGATCCGGTGCTCGGCATCGTCTGGCTGGCGCGCCGCCTGGCACCGTACGGCGTCGGCCTCCAGGCCGGCCAGACCATCCTCTCCGGCTCGTTCACCAGGCCGCTCGCCTGCCGGCCGGGCGACGAGTTCGACCTCGACTACGGCCCGCTCGGCCGCATCACGTGTGCATTCAGTTGATGCAACTCCCGGTCAACGTCTTCAAGCAGCGGATGTCTGCGGGTGAGGTTCAGCACGGCATCTTCGTGGCCATGGTCGATCCGGTCGCCGCCGAGATCTGTGCCGGGGCCGGGTTCGACTGGTTGATGATCGACATGGAGCACGCCCCGAACGACCTCCGTTCGGTGCTCCACCAACTGCAGGCGATGGCCGCTTCGGGAGTGCCCATCGCGGTGCGGCCGCCGCAGGGCGACCCGGTCATCATCAAGCGGTTGCTCGACATCGGCGTGCAGACATTGGTCATCCCGATGGTCGAAACAGCGGAGCAGGCAGCCGCGCTGGTCGCTGCGGTCCGCTACCCGCCGCGTGGCGTGCGGGGTGTCGGTCCGTCGATGGCGCGGGCTGCGCAGTGGAACCGCATCGCCGGTTACCTCAACTCGGCCGACGAGCAGGTGGCGCTCGTGTGCCAGGTGGAGTCGATCGCAGGGGTTGCAGCAGCTGCGGCGATCGCCGCGGTGGACGGGGTGGACGCTGTGTTCGTCGGCCCATCCGATCTGGCCGCATCGATGGGCCATATCGGTAACCCTCAGAACCCGGACGTGCAGCGCGCCGTAAACGACGCGATCGCTGCGGTCTGCGCCACCGGTACCGCTGCGGGGGTGTTCGCTGCCACGGTTGAGGGAGCGCGCACGTACGCGGTCGCCGGTGCGACGATGATCGCAGTCGGAACCGACATTGCACTGTTCGCCGAATCGACCTCCCATTTGGCGGCGCAACTCCACCACAGCTGATGGTCCTACGACCATCGGGCACTGGCGAAACGGCTGCGGAACCCGCACAATAGCGGTGATGACACAACGGTGGGATGAGCAGGCGGGAAACCGGTGGGCGGGCCACGGACCCGATCCGTCCCACCTGAGCGAGGTCACTAAACCCGCCGCAAGCCAGGCGCCCGTGTCGGTACGCACCGTGCTCGGGCGCTCTCACCGCAGGCACCGAAGGCGGTTCACCGTCCCAGCGGCGATGGTGTGGGTGCTGTCAGCAGCAGCAGCGGGCGGATCGGTTTTCACGGTGCGCGACGCGCTGTTTGCCAGTCCTGGGGACGCCACCACCCGCTCCGTGTGGTCCAACCCTGGTCGACAACCGGCACGCGCAGCCACCGCTGCCCCGGTCACGACCGCGCCGGTCACGAACGCGCCGGTCACGAACGCACCGGTCACGAACGCACCCACCTCGGTGCCGACCACAACGTCGCCGGTTGATGCCCCACCCATCGCCGCAGCGAGAACGGGAGCGGCGGCCATTTCCGCCGGCGCCATGCCCGCCACCGGCACGACGACCACCATGCCCGCTGGTGGCGCCAGCGTCACTTCCACCACATCGCCTGTCGGGTTGGCCGCCCCCGACCCGACAGGCGCGGCGGCGAGCGTGCCGACCACACCCATTGACGGGTCATCCACCGCCACCACCGACCCTGGCAGCCCGCCGACCAGCGATGGCTCCGGGTCCGGTTCTGGCTCCGGTTCGGGCTCCGGTTCGGGAACAGGTAGCGGTTCGGGATGAGGCCGGCGCGAAGGGGGGCTGCCGTTAGGGCAGGTGCTCGCTGGCCCACAGCGCTGCTTGGGTCCGGTCACTGACGCCGAGTCGCTGGAACACGCTCGTCAGGTGCGCCTTGACGGTCCGTTCGCTGATTCCGAGGCGTCTCGCGATCTGCTTGTTGGCGAGCCCGTCGCGAACCAGGCCGAGCACCTCTCGTTCCCGGTCGGTCAACGGAACCGTCTCGCGGCGGATCCTTCGTGATTCGAGCAGGACTCGTGCGGCCTTGGGGTCGAGCGGGGACTCTCCACGGTGCACCGACCTGATTGCTTCGGCGATGTCATCGGGATCAGCGTCTTTCAACAGGTACCCGTCGGCACCCGCCTCGAGTGCGCTGAGGATCCTGGTTTGATCGGAGAACGACGTGAGGACGAGCACCCGGCTGGCGGGGTACTCGACGCTCAGCCGCCGCGTTGCCTCGACTCCGTCAATGCCCGGCATCGACAGATCCATCAGCACCACGTCCGGGCGGAGTTCGCCGACGATGGCGAGGACTTCGACCCCGTTCGCGGCGGCACCCACCATCAGGATGTCCGGGGTGGTGGCAAGCAGTTGCTGAAGCCCCGAGCGGACCACCTGATGGTCGTCGGCGACGACAACACGGATCTTGCTCTCGCTGGTCACACGTTGTCCCTCCTGGTCGTTCTCGCTGGTCGTCCGAGGTCAGGCATCAACCCTTGGTTGTCGATCCGGCTTCATGTGCCGGTCGGGCACGGGGCGTCGGTCCTGGCGCTGCGCCCGCGATGATACCGCCAGCGCAGGAGCCGGTAGGCGAACGACCAACTGTGTGCCGACATCGATCGCAGAACGGACGGTCAACGCTCCGCCCAGGTCTGCTGCGAGGTGCGCCAGCGAGTGGAGACCCACATGTCCGTCTGCGGAACCGGCGGTGAGATCGATCGCCGAACAGCCCCGGCCGTCGTCGTCGACGGTCATCTGCACGGCGGCGTCGATGAGGCGTACGTCGATACGGACCCGGCATGTCCCAGCGTGCGCAACCACGTTACGGATGGCCTCCTGCGCAGTTCGGTACAAGAGCCCAGATGTCTCGCGGTCGAGCGCGACATCGGCGAGCTCCACCTCAAGATCGGTCGTGTACCCGCGTCCGGAGAGCCGGTTGAGGAGATCACCGAGTGCCGACTCGAGACCCTCCTCGTGCAGGTTGGGAGGGTAGATCTCGACCAGCAGCGAGCGCAGCGACTTGATGCTGGCGCGGATCGATGCAGATGCCGCGAGTGCATCTGCGGGAGCGAGTTCGCAGCTGCGACCGAGCGCGGCAAGGCTCAGCGAAACTCCGGCCAGGTCCTGTACGACGCCGTCGTGCAGGTCGGCTGCAATCCGTCGGCGTTCGGCCTCACTTGCAGCGATTGCATGGCTCAGCAACCGCTCCCGCTCGCTCTGACTGGCTGCGAGTTGGCGAGCCATCGACCAAGCCAGCGGCAGCTGGATGAGCTGGAGCAGGATGAGGGCTCCGATCGCGATCGGGGCGAACTCGAGCCACAGCCTGCGGCCGACGTCGGTGACGCCGCTATAGCGGAAGTAGGCTTCGAACAGCACCGGTGTGCCGTTCGGTAGATGGGTGGCTGCGTACACCTCCAACAACTTGGTCTCGGATTCGTACTGGTTCTCCGCCTTGGATAGCTCGCTGACTTCGGCGCGTGCCGGAGCGCCGGCCAGGACGGCGAGGGCCTCGTCGCTGATCTCGAACTGCTGGCCGATCAGTAGCGGCTCGTCGGAGTACAAAGCGACCCCGTCGGCGCTCCACAGCTTCACACGGATCAGCGAGCCGCGCAGCACCGACTCGCGGACCGCAGAATCGAGCCGCTCCAGCGATGCAGCGTCTTGATCGAGCAGCCCATCGGTCAAGGCCGGTTCGACGATGCCGCGCAAGTTCACCCACGTGACCTGCTTCGCATCAGCGATCGCCTGTTCGGTCCCGACACGACGGCTTGCCCAGGCAGTCAATGCGACGACGAGACCGAGAGCGACCAGGCCGGCCAGCGCGAAACGAATCACGACGCGGCGAACCGATGTTCGCTCGACCAGGATCTCAGGGTTCATCTACGTCCTCCGCCCTCATGGCGCACGACCTCGGTCGTTCTGGGCCGGCCGCCGACCGTACCAGTAACAATCTTCGTCGCATCCGCGGTCTGCGTCAACGGCTATCTCAGCCCGACTGGTACTACGACCATCGTCCAATGGCGGGTCCACCTGCACAGGCGTATCGTCGCAGATGTTGGTTGTCGGCGGAGCGTCTCCCGCCCAGATGCTCCCCGACTACCAACCCGTGCGCCTGAATCGCCCGACGATCAGCCGGGCATGATCGTCCGCTCGTCGAGGCCGACGAAGCGATGCTCGGGGTGCGCCTCACCGGTGATGGCGGTGAGGGCGAGATGGACCGATGGGTGGACGCGGGTTCCGAGGCGTGCCCACAGGCCCGAACGGATCAACACGTCTCGCACGGGACCCTTCATGCCGGCGAGGTGGAGGGTGATGCCGATCTCGTCGAACTCATCGACGAGATCCGCCAACGCGGCCTCGGCCGAGGCATCGAGGTCGTTGATGCCGGAACCGTCGATGACGATGTGACGGAGGCCCTCGGGGTGGGTGTCGCACAGTTGACGCATCCGCCGCTTGAGGAACGAGACGTTGGCGAAGTTGAGCGACACATCGATTCGCAGCACGGCGACACCCACGGTGGGTTCGCCCTCGGGGAAACGTTCGAGGTTGCGGTAGGTATCCGAGCCCGGCACTCGGCCGAGCTCGGCGCTGTGCGGGTTCATCACCCGGATGATCAACATGATCAACCCCGCGGAGACCGCGATGGCGATGCCGAGCTCTACACCGAACACAACGGTGGCCACGAACGCGATCATCACCGAGACGGCGTCGGATCGCTTGACCAGTGCGATGTGGCGCATTTCGGCTGTGTCGATGAGCCCGACGACAGCGGTGATCACGATTGCCCCGAGCACCGCTTGCGGAAGTTGCGTGAACCAACCGGTGAGGAACAGCAGGACGACGCCGATGAACCCAGCCGTCACGATCGACGCCAGGGCGGTGCGCGCCCCTGCGTCGGCGTTGACCGCCGTCCGCGAAAACCCGCCGGTTACCGGCTGGCCGCTGAACACCGCTGCGGTCACATTTGCGGCCCCGAGGGCGATGAGCTCTTGGTTCGGGTCGATCTCGTAGCGGTTCTTGCGCGCGTACACCTTGGCCACGGCGACCGACTCCACGTACCCGATCACGGCGATCGTGAACGCTGGCGCAGCGAGGTCGCCGATCAGCCCCCCGGACAGATCCGGAAGCCGAAGCGGTGGGAGACCGCCCGGTACCTTGCCGACCACCGCCACACCATGGTCGGCAAGATCGAACAGTTTACTGATCACGATGGCGATGATCGCCACCGCAAGGGCCGACGGAAAGGTGCGCCGCCAGCGTTTGAGGCTTACCAGCACGATCAGCGATGCGAGCCCAATGACGGCCGTGAGGGGATCGGTACTTGCGATTTCTCGGGCGAGGGCATCGACGGTCTCGATGAAACCTTCTACCCTCGGCAACCTGACGCCAACGATGTGCTTGAGCTGGCCGGCCGCGATGATCACGGCCGACGCAGCGGTAAAGCCCACCAGCACCGAGTGCGACAACAGGTTCGTGACCCAGCCCATCCGCGCCAGGCCGAGCACGATGCTGATCACCCCGACGAGTAGCGCGAGAACCGCTGCGGCTGCAGCA
>JANOKQ010000679.1:0-4637 GCA_031419375.1 Acidimicrobiaceae bacterium | reverse complement strand
GCCAACGCTCTTGCACCTCGATCTGCTGCTCGATCGCCCGTGCCAGCGCTGCGGTGATCAGTTCGTCCTTGGAACCGAAGTGATGAGCGAGGCGATTGATGCTCACATCAAGCGTAGCTGCCATCGGCCGCAGCGTCACCTGGGCGAGGCCGTGGTCGGCGAGGTAGACGACAATCCGGTCGAGCAGCTCCTGACGTCGTTCGAGGTCGGGGGTCCGCGCCATGTGCGGGCACCCTAGTTCGGGCCGGCAAGTCTCCCTCGAACTTTGTCGGTCTCGACACCCTCAGCATGTCGAGACCAACAAAGTTGGGAGGTGGACCTGCTACACGATCCGGCCGCGGACGATGGTGGTGTCGATCAGCGGCATGCCGGGGCGGTACACGAGGTGGGTGTAGGAGGGTGCGTCGAGGATGATCATGTCGGCTCGGGCACCCGTTCGCAGCCGGCCGATGTCGGTTCGGCGCAGTGCGGCCGCTCCCCCGCTGGTCGCTGCGGCAACGGCCTCGTCGATGGTCATGTACATGTCGCGCACGGCGAGGGCGATGCACAGCGACATTGACGAGGTGTAGCTGCTGCCCGGGTTGCAGTTCGTCGCAAGCGCAACCTGTGCTCCGGCGTCGATGACGCGTCGGGCATCTGGATAGGGCTGGCGGGTCGAGAAGTCGGCAGCCGGCAGGAATGTGGCGACCGTTGTGCTTCCGGCGAGCGCTTCGATGTCGGCGTCGGTGAGGTACGTACAGTGATCGGCCGATGCGCAGCCGAGCTCGACTGCGAGCTGCACGCCGGGCCCGTGGCCGAGCTGGTTGGCGTGGAGCCGTCCCGTCAGGCCGACTGCGGCTCCGGCGGTGATCACCGCGCGGCACTGATCGGCGTCGAATGCGCCGTGCTCACAGAACGCGTCGATCCAGCGCGCGTGCGGTGCGGCGGCGGCGAGCATGTCGGTGCACACGAGGTGGACGTAGTCGTCGGCGCGGCCGGCGAACTCGGGGGGAACGACGTGTGCGCCGAGGAAGGTGGTGTCGTCCGTGAACGACGTGGCGATGTCGAGGCAGCGCTGCTCGTGGTGCGTATCGAGGCCGTAGCCGGACTTGATCTCCATCGAGGTGATCCCGGCGCCCCACGCCTCGCGCTGGCGGCGTGCGGTGAGCCGCAGGAGCTCGTCGTCGGTGGCCGCCCGTGTGGCGGCGACGGTCGATTGAATGCCTCCCGCGGTGTAGGCGGCTCCGGCCATTCGGGCTGCGAACTCGTCGCTGCGATCGCCGGCGAACACGAGGTGGGTGTGGCTGTCGACGAACCCGGGCAGCACGCAACGCCCGGCCGCATCGATCCGTTCGTCGGCCAGCGCCCCGGCCCGCTCGATCGACACGACCGCACCGCCTTCGATCACGACCGCCGCGTCGCGCAGCAGCCCGAGTGGGCCCTCGCCGAGTGACGGGTCACCGGTGACGAGCAGGCCGATCCGGTCGACGACGGTGGTGCTCATCGGTCTCTCCGCAGCTCGTTGATCGCTGCGTCGAGCTCGCCGGCGACATCGATCGAGTGATGCCGGCTATCGCTGACGATGACCCGGCCACCGATCACCACATGGTGGATGTCGGCGGCGATGGCGGCGAACACCACCGCTTCGAGTAGGTGACCGGGCTGCGCTCCGGCAGTGCGCACGGTGTCGAGCCGTACCGTCGCGAAGTCGGCGAGCGAACCGACCGCAAGGGTGCCTGCCCCGCTCCAACCCAGGCTCGCGTGACCGTTTACGGTCGCGGCGCGCAGCAGCGAGGGCGCGTCGTGGCTGCCGCGGATCAGGCTGGCGAGACGCTCGTCCAACTCGACGGCGCGTGCCTCCTCGAACAGGTCGATCACGGCGTTCGAGTCGCTACCGAGGCACAGGTTCACTCCGGCGTCGCGCAGCGCCAGCGCCGGGCCGATCCCGTCAGCAAGGTCGCGTTCGGTCGTGGGGCACAGACACACGGTGCAACTTGCCGCGCCGATCAGGTCGGTGTCGGCCTCGGTGAGATGGGTGGCGTGCACGGCGGTGAACCGTTCGCTGAGCGCACCCCGCTCGGCAAGGAGCGCGGTCGGTGTGAGCCCGTACGCGGCCAGGCATTGCTCGTTCTCAACCGGCAGTTCCGAGACGTGGGTGTGCAGTGCGGCGTTGCGCGTTGCGGCCCATGCGGTGACGACGGCGATGTCGGCAGGGGTCACTGCGCGCACGGAATGGACGGCGGCACCAATCATGCACGTCGGCGATCCGAGCGCGTCCAGCGATGCGGCCCTGGCGGCCCAGCCGAGCACGTCGGTGTCGGCGAAGCGTTGCTGCACCTCGTTCAGACCAGTGTCGAAACCGCCGCGCAGGTAGCACGTATCGAGCAGGGTGATCCGTAAACCGGCATCGTTGGCCGCCCCCACCAGCGCGGCGCCCATCGCGTTCGGGTCGGAGTACGCGGTGCCGCCCGGGCCGTGGTGGAGGTAGTGGAACTCGCCGACACAGGTGATCCCGGCCATCACCATCTCGCCGTACACCGCGCGGGCCAACCGGTAGTACGAGTCGGGGTCGAGCGATGCCGCCAACGCGTACATCTGCTCACGCCAGGTCCAAAACGAACCCGTGCCCACTTGCGTCGCGCTGCGCAGACCGCGGTGAAACGCGTGGCTGTGGCTGTTGGCCAAACCCGGCAGTGTCACCCCTGCCAGACGAGTGGCGCACGGGTCAGGTAGAGCTCCGGAACTGATCGCCGTGATCCGGTCGCCGTCGACGGTGATGGCCACGTCGGCCTCGGCGACGTCACCGCCGAGCCACGCGTACTCGCAGTGGAAGTGCCTCACGAACCCACACGGTTCACGAAGGCGGTGATCCGCTCGATGAACGCGTCGCGATGGAACCGTTCGAACTGCTCCCAGGTGGTGAACGTGGTCGGGTCGGTCACCCGGTCGAGAAATAGCACGCCGTCGAGGTGATCACACTCGTGCTGGAACGTGCCGGCGGTGAGGCCGCGGCGAACCTCGTCGTGGGCTACGCCGTCGCGGTCGAGGTAGCGGACACGGACGTTCACGTGGCGGTGCACGTTGCCGCGCAGGTTCGGCACCGACAGGCAACCCTCGTTGATCTCGACCATCTCGTCGTCGAGGGCTCCGATCACCGGGTTGATCACCACGGTCAGCGGAATGCATGGTTTGTACGGATAACGGGGATTGTCGTTGACCTCGATCGTGGTGATCCGCACGGGCACGCCGATCTGGTTGGCGGCGATCCCCGCGCCGTTGGCATGGCGCATGGTGTCGATCAGGTCGTCGATCAGTTGTTGAATCTCGGGCGAGGCCAGCTCGTCGGCGTCCACCTCGCGGGCGCGTTCGCGCAGCACGGGATGACCGACGGTGATGATTTCGCGGACGCTCATTCATCTGCTCCACCGGCGCGGCACCACAGCACCGGGAACATCGAGTGCTCGAGCGGAGCTCCATCGGCGAGTTCGTCGACCAGGCCGGGGAACGGTGGCGAGGTCACCCACGGTCGCGGCGCATGGACCATGTCGTCGCCGAGGAAGCGCACCGACAGCACGCGGCGGCGGCGGGCTCCATCGATACCGGCTGCGGTGTGCAGGGTGAGCATGTGGAAGAACACGGCGTCGCCCGGTTCGAGCTCCCAGCCGATCACCCGGAACTGTTCGGGGGACGCGTCGATGTCGGGAAGTTCGGCGAGCGCGCCGTCAGGGAACCACTTCGCCTGGCCGTCGAGGAAGGAGCGGGGCATGTACCAGGGACCGAGGTGCGAGCCGGCGACAAACTCCAGCGTCGACGCGCGAGGGACCGGGTCGACCGGGCACCACATGCTGATGTTCTGCCGCCCCGAGACGTTGTAGTACGGCAGGTCCTGATGCCACGGCGTGCGCTGGCGGGTGCCGGGCTCCTTCACCAGTACGTGATCGTGATACAGACGCAACGTGTCGGCGCCGAGCAGGCCCGCGGCGATGCCAGAGGCGCCGGAGGTGCGGATGAAGTCCTCCATCTCGGGGATCCGCTGCCAGTTGCAGAAGTCCTCCACGAATGCACCATCACCGTCGCTGCTGGCCCGTTTGGCGTAGGGCGACAGCGCGACGAGGTTGGCATCGATGGCCCGTTCGGCGAGCGCGATCTGCTCGCCGGAGAACGCACCGCGCACGCACACGGCACCGTCACGCCAGAAGTCGCCGTCGACGCGCAAGGTCATGCTGGGGCGGCCTGTTCGGTCATCGGGATGCGCACACCGCGTTCGGCGGCGACGTCGATGGCACGGTCGTAACCGGCGTCGGCGTGGCGGATCACTCCCATGCCCGGATCGTTGGTGAGTACACGCTCCAGCTTCTCATCCGCGAGGGCGGTGCCGTCGGCAACGCAGACCATGCCGGCGTGGATGGAGCGGCCGATGCCCACCCCGCCGCCGTGGTGGATGCTCACCCACGTGGCCCCACTGGCGGTGTTGACGAGCGCGTTGAGCAGCGGCCAGTCGGCGATCGCGTCGGAACCGTCGGCCATCGCCTCGGTCTCGCGATACGGCGAGGCGACCGAGCCGGAGTCGAGGTGGTCGCGGCCGATGACGATCGGCGCCGAGACCGCGCCCGACGAGACGAGCTCGTTGAACGCCAGCCCGGCCGCCTCGCGCTCGC
>JANOKQ010000678.1:0-5551 GCA_031419375.1 Acidimicrobiaceae bacterium | reverse complement strand
GTGCTCCCACCGAGGGAAAGACCAGAGATGGAGCCTGCCATGGCGCCGACGGTGCCGGCGACGATCGGGGTCGTCACCCCGAAAATGACGACGAAGGCACCATTTCTGCGCAGGTCACGCATCCTGGATGCCGCGATGACGCCCATCTCGAGCAGAAAGAGGGTGAGCATCCCACTGAAGAGATCGATGAAGACGGGGGCGACCGGCTGAATCCCGTCTCGGCCAGCGAGCGCCCCGATGGCCAGCCCGCCGATCAGCAAGACAATGGATCGCCCGGTCACCACTTCCTTCAGCGCGTCGCCCAGTTCGCCGCCGGCAGGAGCTCGGGTACGGGCGAGGATGAGCGCAACCAAGATGGCGGGCACCTCCATCACCGCCAGCAGCGCGGGCATGAACCCCTCGAAGGGAACGTTGGCTGCGGCGAGGAAGGCGGTACCCGCGGTAAAGGTGACCACCGACACGGACCCGTAGTGGGCAGCCAGGGCTGCGGCATCCGGCACCGCAAGGCGACCTCCGACGCGCGTGGCGGCGTAGACGGCGAGCGGTATGAGGAGGCTGAGGGCGACCGCAGCGATCAGCGGCCGCCACAGCTCGCCCAGGGATGCCTCCGAAAGTGCCACGCCCCCCTTCAACCCGATGGAAAAAAGGAGGTAGATGGTGAGCAACCCGTAGACCTGGTCAGGGATTCGGAGGTCCGAGCCGATCACTGCGGCGAGCGCCCCGAGAACGAACGCCAACACCATCGGTGTCGTGAGGTTGGTAATGGCGAGGTCGAGCAGTTCCACGCTGTGACTCTACGCGGACGAGCGCGAGACGGACCTTGGTCGCCACGACGAACACCGACGGCGAAATCGGGCCGACCACGGGCCCGTCTGTTCGGCGTGCCCCGGACCAGGTGCTCCGTCCACGCAGGGTTCAGGTCTGACCGACCCCGGCGGACGCGATCGCATCAGTCGCCGGTTACCCGCCGACGCACGGCCGTTCAGGCAGCTCAGGATCAAAGGCCGCAGGCCACGATGGGCACCCGAGCCGGGGTTCGTCTCAGGGCTGCGCGGAAGTTGGTGGTGTAGGGCTGTGGGGAGCTGGGGTTTTGTGGGTGGGTGAGGGAGCGTTTCGAGACCGGTGACGGGCTGATTGTTCGGCGTGTGGTCGCTGGTGAGGTCGCCCGGTTCGATGCTTTGCTTGATGAGTATCTCTGGTTGGGTCGTGGGTTGGTGAGTGAGACGGTCCGGCAGTCGCGGTGCTCGATGGTGAGTGGGTGGCGTTGGTCGGGTGGGGATCGCCCGCGTTCGGGGTTGCAACGCGTGACCGGTTGGAGTGCCATGGGTTGACGCTTTCGTCAGTCGTTGGCGAGGAGGTGGATCAGGCTGCTCGTGTCCCAGCGGCCGCCGCCGCGGGCGATGACCTGTCCGTAGAACTGATCGATGAGCGCCGTCATCGGCAGCCGGGCACCGTTGCGATCGGCCTCGCGCAACACGATGTCCAGGTCCTTGCGCATCCATTGCACGGCGAAGCCGAAGTCGAACTCGCCGCGAGCCATGGTTGCCCCGCGGTTTTCCATCTGCCAGCTTTGCGCGGCCCCGTAGCGGATCACGTCAAGTACCGCGTCGGGATCGAGCCCGGCCTTGACCGCGAAGTTGATCCCCTCGCTCAAACCCTGCACGATCCCGGCGATGCAGATCTGGTTGACCATCTTGGTCAGCTGGCCCGCACCGGCGCGGCCCATCAGCGAACACGCCTTCGCGTATGCCTGCATCACCGGTTCTGCCAACAGGTAGAACGCCTCGTCGTCACTGCCGCACATGATGGTCAGCTGGCCGTTCTCGGCACCGGCCTGGCCGCCGGACACGGGCGCGTCGACGAAGCCGACACCGAACTCGGCACTCGCCTCGGCCAATTCGCGGGCCACCTGCGCCGATGCAGTGGTGTGATCGACGAGCACCGCGCCCGCCGCCGCGCCTGCGAGCGCGCCGTCGGGGCCGTACGTGACGTCGCGCACATCGTTGTCGTCGCCGACGCAGAGGAACACGAACTCGGCACCCTCGGCCGCCTCACGCGGCGTCGGTTTGGCCTGGTGGCCGTAGAGCGCCACCCAGGCGAGCGACTTCTCCGGCGTGCGGTTGTAGATGGTGACCTGGTGCCCTGCGGCGGCGAGGTGGCGGGCCATGGGCGTACCCATGACCCCAAGACCGATAAAGGCGACTGAGCTCACCCGTGCAGTCTTACCGGTCACGATCGCACGTGCTGCACCTGCTGCCACATCACCAAAATTTTCGCTTCGCACGCCGAGCGTCGCTGCACGATACGACCGTCCCGCTGCGTGGCCGGCGAGGACACCCGTCCTACAGTGTGCGGCGATGCCAGCAGCCGAGCCCTCTCGCGCCGAAGCGCGCCTCGCCGCCACAGACGGCACGGTCGGGCCGGTGTTCGGCCCGACGGTCCAGATCGCCTACGTGGTCACCGATCCCGAACGTGCCGCGCATGACTGGCAGCGCCGTCATGGCGCCGGCCCGTTCTTCTTCCGCGAGCACATCCCCGTCACCGATGTGATGCATCGTGGCGTGCCGAGCACTTTCGACCACTCGTCGGCCTACGGATGGTGCGGCGAGCTGATGATCGAGTTGTTCCTGCAGCACGACCGCTCACCGAGCGCCGTCACCGAACACTTCGCCGCAGGCGAAACAGGCCTGCACCATGTGGCCTGCTTCGTCGCCGATTTCGACCGCGCCCTCGGAGCCGCCGACAACTTCGGGATGAGTATCGCCACGACTGCACGCACCGGATCGGTGCGGTTCGCGTTCGTCGACGATCGTGCGGGAAGCGGCCACTACTGGGAGTTGTACGAGCCCTCGCCGCACCTCACCGGTTTCTACACCGCAGTGCGCGCCGCATCGGCGGGCTGGACCGGCGACGACGTGTTCCGCTACGGGCGGCCGGGCTGACCCCAATCCATCAACCCTGCAGGCTGAGCATCAGTTCGTCGACGATCGACAACGGTGTGCGCGGATGCATGAACACCAACCGGCCGACCGGTTCGCCCTTGTAGGTCGACGGAGCGACAAATGCGACACCGGTGTCGAGCAACTCCCGCGCCCACCGCTTCCACTCGGGTGCCGCCCAACCTGCGCGGCGAAACAGCACCACGCCGAGCTCGGGCTGCATGACGAGTTCGGTCAGCGGCGACGCCTCGAGCTCGTCGGCCATCGCCCGCGCGAGCGCGATCCCCACACGGATGGCGTCTCGGTGGGCGTCGACACCGTGCAGTGCCAGCGCGAACCAGGTTGGCAGTCCGCTCGCCCGGCGGGTGAGCTGGTAGCCAAGGTCGCACGGGTTGTACGCATCGTCGTCGGTTCGCAACACGTCGATGTACGGCCCGTGCTGGGTGTGCACACGACGAGCCAGGTCGGGCTGGCGATACACCAGAGCGCACGAGCCAGCCGGAGCGAACAGCCACTTGTGCGGATCGACGATGAACGAATCGGCGCGCTCGATTCCGGCGAAGCGGTCGCGCATCTCCGGTAGCAGCACCGCCGACAACCCGTATGCGCCATCAACATGGAGCCACGCGCCGATCGCGTCAGCCACATCGGCACAGCCGGCAAGATCGTCGATCACCCCGGCGTTCGTCGACCCGCCCGCGGCCACCACGATGCCCACGTCGGAGCGATCGCCGATGGTGGCGCGCAGCGCTGTACCGGTGAGCCGGCACGACGGCCCCGTCGGCACCACGAGCGGTTCGAGGCCAAGCAGGTGCAGGGCGTTGTCGACCGACGCGTGCGCCGTGTCGGCGACGGCAACCACCCGCCGACCACCGCCCTGTTCGCGCGCAACAGCCAGTGCCGACAGGTTGCCGATGCTTCCCCCACTCATGAAGCACCCGCCGGCCCCGGCGGGTGCGCCGGTGGAGCGACACAACAGATCGATCACCTGGTTTTCGGCGGCGATCGCGCCGGCACCTTCCAGCCACGATTCGGCCGAGAAGTTCGCGGCCCCGACCATCGCATCCATCCACACCCCAGCCACCGATGGCGACAGCGGAATGAACGCGAGGAAGCGATCGCTATCGAGGCCGACGTTGTTGGGGGTGACGATGTCGGCGAAGCTTGACCATGCGCTGTTGAGGCCGAGGCCCTGGTCGGTGATCGAGCCAGCCAGCAGCTCGTCGAGTGACGACTTGTTCCCGACGACACCCACGCCGGTCCCACGCAGGCGTTCGGTGATGAACCCGACGGCACGCGTGGCCAGATCGCCGACGTCGCTCGTCGGACCGTGCATGCTCGTGCTCACGTCGTGCTCACGTCGTGCTCACGCGATCACTCGGGCGTGACGTAGGCAGCGGTGATCCCACCGTCGATGATCAACGACTGGCCGGTCATCCAGCTCGACTCGTCGCTCGCCAAGAACAGTGCGCCATTGGCAATCTCGATCGGCTCACCGAAGCGGCCCATCGGGATGTGCACCATGCGACGGTTGCGCTTGGCGTCATCGCTTAAGAACTTGGATAGCAGCGGCGTCATGATCGGTCCGGGGCAGAGCGCGTTCGCGCGGATCCCCTGTCGGGCGTAGATGACGGCTATCTCGCGGGTCATTGCCAACACGGCACCCTTCGATGCGGTGTAGGCCACCTGCGGGGTAGCCGCGCCCATGTGGGCGACGAACGAGGCGACGTTGATGATCGAACTGGCCCGGCCGGATACCTCGGCCGAGCGCTGCATCACCGGGATCGCGTACTTGCAGCCAAGAAACACGCCGAGCACGTTGATGTCCATCGTCTTCTGATAGGTCTCGACGCTGGTGGTGACCGGATCGTCGTCGTCTCCGAGCATCACGCCGGCGTTGTTGTACAGCACGTGCAGCCCACCGAAGGTTTCCACCGCATGCTCCACCGCGGCCTCTACCGACGCCTCATCGGTGACGTCGCAGCGCACGTACGTGGCCTCACCTCCGGCCGCGGCGATCGCTTCGACCACCTCGTCGCCCTCGGCCATGTCGGCCACGACCACCTGGGCGCCCTCAGCAGCGAACCGCTCGGCGCCGACGCGACCGAGACCCGACGAAGCACCAGTGATGAGGGCAACCTTGCCCGAAAGACGACTCATCCCGACGAAGGTAGTCCACCGCGCCGGCCCAAACGCGTGAATGGATCGGCGAGACTTGTCGGCGAATGCCTGACACCTCGCCCCCACCCGTGGCCCCGGGAGCATGGCGCGTCATGACCTGGAACATTCGCGGGTCGGCACGGCCAGACCTGGCCGCCATCGGTGCGGTAATCGCCGCCAAGCGCCCCGACGCGATCGCCGTACAGGAGATCGGCCGCCGCCAGGCCGACACGCTGGCCAAAATCTTGCGGTGGCATCACTGCTGGGCGCGCAAGCACTACCCCTACTCATCGGTGCTGTGGCGTTTAGCGGAAGGGTTGGCGATCATGTCCCCCCACCCGCTGTCGCACACCACCAGCCACTCCCTCTCGCCGGACCGATCGACATGGACCCACCATCACCGCATCGCCCTCGCCACGTCGGTACAGCGCGACCGCGACCCCGCCGGCGAC
>JANOKQ010000677.1:0-7617 GCA_031419375.1 Acidimicrobiaceae bacterium | reverse complement strand
GGGTAGTTGCTAGCGTCCCCGACGTCATGAGCCCCACCAATCCCGCCCCGGCAGCTTCCGATTTCATCCGCGACCTGGTGCGCGCCGACAACGAGCAGGGCACCTTCGCCGGGCGGGTGCAGACCCGCTTCCCGCCCGAGCCCAACGGGTACCTGCACATCGGTCACGCCAAGGCGATCTGCCTCGATTTTGGGGTGGCCGAGGAGTTCGACGGTGTGTGCACGCTGCGCTTCGACGACACCAATCCCGACACCGAAGACACCGAGTACGTCGACGCGATCATCGCCGATGTGGCTTGGCTCGGATTCGAACTGGCGGTCCCGGTGCGCTACGCCTCGGATTACTTCGAGCAGCTCTACGTGTGGGCCGAGCACCTCGTCGAGCGGGGTCTGGCCTACGTCGACGATCAAGACGGCGACACGATCTCGGAGCAGCGCGGTGGCTACGGCAAGCCGGGTGTCGAGAGCCCCAACCGCGACCGGACCGCCGACGTCAACGCCGACCTGTTCCGGCGGATGCGCGCCGGCGAGTTCGCCGATGGGACGCATGTGCTGCGTGCCAAGATCGACATGCAGCACGAGAACATGCAGATGCGCGACCCGGTGCTGTACCGCATCCGCCGCCAGCACCACCACCGCACCGGCGACGCATGGGTTCTGTACCCCACCTACGACTGGGCCCACGGACAGAGCGACGCGATCGAAGGTGTCACCCACTCGCTGTGCACGCTCGAGTTCGACAGCCACCGCGCCCTGTACGACTGGTGCCTCGATCATCTCCCGCTGCCGGGCGACCGACCGCGCCAGACCGAATTCGCCAGGCTGGAGCTCACGCACACGGTCACGTCGAAGCGTCGACTGGCCACGCTCGTTGCCGACGGGGTGGTCGACGGTTGGGACGACCCGCTGTTGCCCACGCTGCGCGGCCTGCGTCGGCGCGGCTATCCGGCCTCGGCGATCCGCGAGTTCTGTTCGTTCATCGGCGTGTCGCGCACCAACAGCCGGCACCAGATTGAACTTCTCGAATCGTTCGTGCGTACGGAGTTGAACCAGACTGCGCTGCGCCGCATGGCGGTTCTACGGCCGCTGCGATTGGTTGTCACCAACTGGCCCGACAACGCCGATGGCAGCCCGTTGGTCGAGCACTTCGAGGTGAACAACAACCCCGAGAACCCGGCCGATGGTGTGCGTCAGGTTGCGTTCTCCAAGACGCTGTACATCGAGCGCGACGACTTCATGGTCGAGGCCCCACCGAAGTACTTCCGACTTACGCCCGGCAGCGAGGTGCGCCTACGCGGCGCCTACTTCGTCCGCTGCACGGCGTTCACCCTCGGCGACGACGGACAAGTTGTCGAGGTGCAGTGCACGTATGATCCCGATTCGCGTGGGGGCACCGCCGCCGACGGGCGCAAGGTGAAATCGACGATGCACTGGGTGTCGGCCGACCACGCGCTCGATGCGACGGTGGCGTTGTACGAGCGGCTGTTCACCGCCGAGGTGCCCGGTGAGGCGACCGGCGAAGCGTTCGACGACCTCAACCCCGCGTCACGCGAACTGCTGTCGGGTTGCAAAGTGGAAGCCGTACTCGGCGACACCGAGGCGGGCCAGGTGGTGCAGTTCGAACGACTCGGCTACTTCGCCCACGACCCGCGCCAGCCGTTGCTGTTCCATCGCACGGTCGGTCTGCGCGACGAGTGGGCCAACATCCAAAAGCGCGCCTGAGCAGCAGGCCGATTCAGCCGGTTCCGGTACGTCAGACCATGCCGCACGTTGCGGTTTCCGGGTGCTGCAACGGGTACGTCGCCTACCTCCGGCGGGGACAACAGGCGATGCCGCACGTCGTCGGCGAGGCGGGGAATCATCGGCCGATCCTGCCCACCCGAGTGGTGAGCGCCCACACGGGTGGGCGCTCGGGACTCGGATCCCCCTTTCAGCACTCGGATGACACGCAGGGACTCGGATGATGGCTGGGGTGTGCCGCTGTGCGGAACGGGGAGGCGGGGGCGCGGGGGTCGATACGCGAACATGCCAGCGATGATCACCGCCTCGTGCCACCGCCGTAGGGTTCGCGTTCAGCTATGACCGACACCGCTGCCCCCACCGCCAGCCTGACGAACTCCGATGTCTCCCGGTATGGCGACGAGCTGTACGTGGCGTTCGCGACCAACACCACAGTGGCCAATTTGCGTGACCGGGTGTCAGGCATCACCGTCGCCGACGCGTACGCGATCCAGTCGCACGTGGTGCAACGCCGGATTGACGCCGGCGAGCACATCGTCGGCAAGAAGATCGGGCTGACCAGTGCGTCGGTGCAGCAGATGCTCGGCGTATACGAGCCCGATTTCGGGCAGCTGCTGTCGGGGATGGTGTACGGCAATGGCGACACCATCTCGCTCGACACGCTCATCCAGCCGCGGGCCGAGGGCGAGATCGCGTTCGTGCTCAAGCACGATCTGGTCGGCCCGGGGATCACTGCGGTCGATGTGCTGCGGGCGACCGACTACGTGGTGCCGTGCTTCGAGATCGTCGATTCGCGGGTCAGCGATTGGGACATCAAGATCGTTGACACCGTTGCCGACAACGCCTCGTGCGGCGTGTACGTGCTCGGCGACCAACCGATGGATCCCTTCGAGGTCGATCTCGCACTGGTCGGGATGGCCATCACGGTGCACCCCGCCGGCGGCGAGGCCGAGGTGTTCGCAACGGGCGCGGGTGCCGCGGTGCAGGGTTCGCCGGTCAACGCGGTGGCCTGGCTGGCCAACACCCTCGGCCGACTCGGCATCCCGTTCCGGGCCGGCGAGGTGATCCTGTCCGGGTCGCTGTCGGTCATGGCCTGGATCAGGGAGCCGCAGACCATCACCTGCGAGTTCGGCGACCTCGGCTCGTGCACCGTCCACTTCACGTCCGGCCCGGCAGCGGGCTCAACACCGGGAGCCGCATCATGACCCTCAGCGCCGACATCATCAGCGAGCTCGCCGACCGGGTGGAGGCCGCGCAACGCGACGGGGTGACGATCAACCAGCTCACCGACGATCATCCGTCGATGACGGTGCCCGACGGGTATCTGGTTCAGGAGGAGCTGCTCCGTCGCTGGCAGGCGGGCGGACGATCGCTGGCTGGCTACAAGGCCGGCCTCACCTCGAAAGCGAAGATGGTGCAGATGGGCGTCGACAAGCCTGGATTTGGGCTGTTGATGAGCGACACGTGCGTGCCCGATGGGGGAACGATCGAGATCGCCGGTTTGATCCATCCCCGAGTCGAGGCCGAGATCGCGTTCGTCACTGCCAAGGAACTGTCCGGCTCGGTGTCGATCGAGGAGGTGCTCGACGCCACCGATTTCGTGCTGCCGGCCATCGAGGTGATCGACTCGCGCTACCAGAACTTCAAGTTCGATCTGGCCAGCGTCATCGCCGACAACACCTCATCGGCGCGCTACGTGGTCGGTGGCGCTCCTCGCCGCGTCGATGGGCTCGACCTTCGCCTGCTGGGTGTCGTGATGGAGCGCAATGGCGAGCTGGTCGGTTCGGCGGCGGGTGCGGCGGTGCTCGGGCATCCGGCCGCATCGGTGGCCACGCTGGTGCAGTGGTTGGCCGACTCGGGGCGAGCGCTCCCGGCAGGCAGTCTGGTGATGACCGGTGGCGTGACCGAGGCGATCGGCGTGCAAGTCGGCGACAACGTGACGGCGCGGGTGCAGCACCTCGGGTCCGTCGGCGTCCGGTTCGTCTGAACCCGGCGCTCAGTCGGGTGAGCCCGTCCGTCGTGTGACCTCGCCCGCCGACTGTCTCAGTCTGGACGCCGGCTGACCCCCAGCTGACCCCGGGCTCAGACGGTTGAACCAGCGGTGCGAGCAGCGATCTCGTCGGAGCGGGCTCCGCTGGCCGGCACGCCGCCGATGGCCCAGTGCGTGACCGGGATCTCGGTCAGCAGCACGCGGGTGTCGGCCACGGGGATGTCCAGGATCTCCGCCACGAGCGCCGACATCTCGCCCATCAATCGGCGCAGTAACTCGGCTGGGCGGCCCTCCATCAGATGGATGCGGATCAGCGGCGACACCTTCTCGGCCCCCGGTACCCCGCCGAGGCCCCATCGATCACGGGGGACGGCCATCACGGTGGCGCGGAACCGTTCGATTGGGGCGACGACGATCTCGGCGTACAGGGCGGTGCACCGATCGATCAGTTCACGGTGAACGTCGCTCGAATGCCCTTCCATCAGGTCGATCTGGATCAGCGGCATCCGCCCAGTGTGATCGCCCGAGGGGATCGCTCCGGCATTGCTGGTCCGTTCACCGGAACATGCAGGATCAGCGGGGTGCCGTGATCTGGCACAATGCCGACATGGCCAAACTCACCGCTGCCATTGTCGGGTCCGGCAACATCGGCACCGATTTGATGTACAAGCTGCTCCGCTCCAACGTGATCGAGCCTCGCTACATGGTCGGTGTCGACCCGCGCAGCGACGGGCTCGCCCGGGCCAGCGCGCTCGGCCTCGAATCGTCGGCCGACGGCGTCGACTGGCTCCTCGCCCGCACGGAGCTACCCGACATCGTCTTCGAGGCCACCAGCGCCTACATCCACGCGGCCAACGCTCCCCGCTATCGCGAGCTTGGCATTCGCGCCATCGACCTCACCCCGGCGGCGGTCGGGCCGTTCGTGGTGCCGGCCGCGAACCTCGACGAACACCTCGACGAGATGAACGTCAACATGGTCACCTGCGCTGGGCAGGCCACCATTCCGGTGGTCCACGCCGTTGCCTCGGTCACCCAGGTCGACTATGCCGAAATCGTCGCCACCGTCGCCTCGCTCAGCGCGGGGCCCGGCACGCGGGCCAACATCGACGAGTTCACCCGGACCACGTCGCGGGCCATCGCCGAAGTCGGCAAAGCCGGGCGTGGCAAGGCGATCATCGTGCTCAACCCCGCCGACCCGCCATTGATCATGCGCGACACGATCTTCTGCCAACTTCCCCACGACACCGAGGAACAGCTCGTCACCAAGGCAATCGAAGACGTCATCGCCCGCGTCGCCCGCTACGTGCCCGGTTACCGCCTGAAGGTGCCGCCGCAGTTCGGTGCGGCGGCCAATGGCACACCCCGCGTCGCGGTGTTCGTGGAGGTCGAGGGTGCCGGCGACTACTTCCCGCCCTACGCCGGCAACCTCGACATCATGACCGCCGCCGCCGTCGCGGTCGGCGACCGGATGGCGCATCATCTACGCGGGACCACTCCCGCCAGCCTCGATTCAACTTCCGCGCCCATCTTGAACGGAGCAATCTGATGCCGTACTCGTCGTCGCTCGACGTCCGCATGACCGACACCTGCCTGCGTGACGGGTCGCATGCCAAGGGCCACCAGTTCACCGAGCAGCACGTCCGCGACGTGGTGGCTGCCCTCGACGCAGTCGGCATGCCGGTGATCGAGGTCACCCACGGCGACGGACTTGGTGGGTCGTCGTTCAACTACGGCTTCTCGCTCACCGACGAACGCACGCTGATGAAGGCTGCGGTGGAGACTGCCAAGCAGGCCAAGATCGCCGCGCTGATGGTGCCCGGTATCGGCACCATGGACGACATCCGATTCATCCGTGACGCGGGGGTTTCGATCGTGCGGGTGGCCACCCACTGCACCGAGGCCGATGTGAGCATCCAGCACTTCGGGCTGGCCAGCAACCTCGGCCTGGAGACAGTGGGGTTCTTGATGATGGCCCACAGCCGGCCTCCCGAATTGATCGCCAAGCAGGCTCGGATCATGGCCGACGCCGGCTGCCAGTGCGTGTATGTGGTCGACTCGGCGGGGGCGATGATCTTGGAGGACGTGCAGTACCGCGTCGAGGCGGTCGTCGCCGAACTCGGTCGCGATGCCCAGGTTGGCTTTCATGGGCACGACAACCTCAACATCGCCGTTGCCAATTCCGTCATTGCCGTTCGCGCTGGTGCCGTACAGATCGACGGTTCCACCCGTGGTTTCGGTGCCGGTGCCGGCAACACCCGCAACGAGGTGTTTGCCGCGGTCGCCGAGCGGCTGGGGATCTTGACCGGGATCGACGTACTGCGCCTGATCGACGCGGCCGAGGACGTCGTGCGGCCGGTCATGGATGGTGAATGCATCATCGACCGGCTGGCACTGGTGATGGGCTACGCCGGGGTGTATTCGAGCTTCCTCAAGCACGCGTACCGCGCCGCCGAGCAGTACGGGGTGAGTGGGGCCGACGTGTTGTTGGAATGCGGCCGCCAGGAACTCGTCGGCGGCCAGGAAGATCAGATCATCTTCATCGCCGCCGAACTCGCCGCCGCCGCCGTCTGATTGGTCGCGCCCGGGTCGGCGAACGTCGGTGAGGTGGTCAGCGGCGCAGGTGCTCGATCACGCCGGTGATCTCGAGGAGACGTTGCGCTGCCCCGGAGAGCCCGTCGACGCAGACCCGGGTGCCTTTCGCAGCGAGGTTCTGGCTGGCGGCGATGATCACGCGCAGTCCGGTGGAATCAACGAAGGTGACATCGCTCAGGTTGAGCACGATCTCGTGGGGGCTATCGACAGCGGCGTCGCTGATGGCGCTACGGAGGATCTCCGACGTTGCCAGATCTAGCTCGCCCGTCACGGCGAGCAGTACGGTTCGAGCATCGTTGAGGTCGACCTCGGGATGAACAGACAGGGCGGAGTCGGTCATGGCGTGATCTTGCTCGCGCGGGGTGGGCGAGGACGCAGTGCAGTATCGCTGGTCGTCATGAAACACCCAATTGCGGCTGTCCGGATTGGGCCTGCCCGGCAACCTGCGGCTGCGGAGTGACCGGCGCGGGCGGTGGCGGGACCGGTGGGGGGGCCGGCACGAGGGGGTCGGGGTGAGCTGGATTGAGTGGATCCGGTGTGTCAGACATGGGGCTCCTGGCGCGCTGTGGCGTATGCGGTCGTCGACCAACACCAAACGACACCTTGCTGGTACCCGCTCGGTGCGCCCGTTATGCATCGCATTTTCATGGCCACACCGGCTTCCCTCTGGCTGGGGCGCGACCGGGCAGGCGCGGCTCAGGCGGTTCGGCGGTGCCCCCACGCGCGGATATGGCTGTAGCAGCGCGTTGGTCGAGCCGCGCGGCGCGGGAACCCGAACGGATCGTCGGCGACGATGGGTTGATCCTCGGAGATGAACGGGTCACACAACGCATCGCCGGGGAACCGTCCGGCTGCATCGCCCCACACGATCTGCATGACATGCGGGAGTTGCCCAAAGCGCGGTGCCCGACCCGACTGGGCGAACCATGCGGCCATGCGCGACGGATCGTTGGCCAGCCAATGCCCCGACACGTTGCGCAGCATGAACGAGGCATCGCCGAGCCAGTGGGCTTGGTCGGCAGCGAGCGGCTGACCACGGCGCGCATGGTTGTTGACGTGCGTGGTGAGATGCAATGCATGCACCGGCGACAAGCCAGTGACGAGCAGTTCGGGTACGCCGTGGTCGACCAAACCAATGGTGTAGGTGTAACTGTCGGCATCGAGGGGGTGGCAGTGGCACGTCGTGTCGGCGCACTGGCCGAAGCCGACTGCGACCAATGCAAAGCCGTGCTGGCGGACGAGACCAGCGACGCGGCGGGTGTCGAGAATCCCCTCCGCCTGGTTTTTGGCCGCCTG
>JANOKQ010000676.1:0-2379 GCA_031419375.1 Acidimicrobiaceae bacterium | reverse complement strand
TCTTCATCAACTTCGACGACTGCCCGGCGGAACTGATCGCGCCGTCGCTCGAGGAGTATCTGGGTGTGCTCCCCAAGCACTTCGAGAACTGGAATCTTGCCGACCGGTATGTCGAGGTCCACATCCGCAAGCGATTGCCCGCCAACTGGAAGGCGTCCGCCCAGGCGTTCCTCGAGGCGTACCACATCCTCGAGACGCACTCGCAGTCGATCAACACCGCTGGCGACGCCAACGCGCAGTACGACGTGTTCGGCGATCATGTCTCGCGGTTCATCCACACCATCGGCACGACGAGCCCACACGTCCCGCCCGACCGGCGACCCGACGAACAGGGCATCTTGAACATGCTGATGTCACGCAAGAACCCGGGCCAGCCGGTTCCGACGATCCCCGAGGGCGAACGGGCCCGAGACGTGTATGCCCGTCACATGCAACGCGTTCTCGGCGAGCAGTACGACAACGACTTCAGCCACCTGTCGGTCACCGAAACGATCGACTCGATCGAGTACTTCCTCTTCCCGAATGCGTTCTTCTTCCCCGGGCTGCAGATCCCGCTGTGCTACCGGTTCCGCCCGGATGGCCCCGATCCCGATCGCTGCCTGTATGAGGTGCTGTTCCTGCGGCCCAAACCGCGCTCTGGCACGACGCCGCGACCGGCCGACCCGATCGACCTCGACGTCGCCGACAGCTACACGTCGGTGCCGAGTCTCCTGAGGTCGCTCGGCCAGGTTCTCGATCAGGACACGAGCAACCTGGCGGCCCAGACCCGCGGTTTCAAGGCCAGTGCGAAGCGCGGGCAGACGCTCGGGAACTACCAGGAGGTTCGCGCCCGCCACTTCCAATCGATGGTTCGCCGGTACGTCACCGAAGGCCGATCTGCACGAATGTCCGACACGTCGACGTAACGGCCGAGGAACCCGACGCCACCTGCTTCAGATCGAGCCAGACCCCCGCGTTCGTTTACCCTGTCCACAGCAACGACCAGGAGGTCGATCATGGAGACCCGCACCACGTTCTGCCGTGTGTGTCATGCGAGCTGCCCGATGGAGGTAGATGTCGCCGACGGGCGAGTCATCGCGGTCCGGGGCGTCGCTGACGACCCATTGTTCGAGGGGTACACCTGTATCAAGGGCCGCCAGATCCCCGATCAGATGGCCGACCCCAACCGAATCCGGATGTCGCTGCGCCGACGTCCAGACGGCACCCTCGAGGAGGTCGCCAGCGCCAGCGCCCTCGACGACATCGCGTCTGAACTGCGGCGGATCATCGACACCTACGGACCCCGGGCCGTCGCCTCGTACACGGGCACGGGCGGCTACCAGAACTCGGTCGCCGTCCCAGCGGCCCGAGCCTTCCACCAAGGCATCGACTCGGTGTCGTTGTACACGTCGGTCACGATTGACCAGCCCGCCAAGGGCCTCGCCGGTTTTCGTCTCGGTGGATGGGAGGCGGGATACCACGCGTTCACGCAGTCCGACGTCCACATGGCGATCGGGTACAACTCGATGGTGTCGTCCTACGCTCCGCTCGGCGGCCTGCAGGGGACGAACCCGTTCGTCGTCATGCGGCGCCGCAAAGCGGAGGGCATGAAGCTAATCGTGGTCGATCCACGCCGCACCGAACTGGCCACGTTCGCCGACATCCACCTCCAGATCCGACCGGGTCAGGACCCGGCGTTGCTGGCCGGGATGATCCGCATCGTGCTCGCCGAGGGTCTACAGGATCACGAGTTCTGCGACCGGTGGGTGAGCCAGATGAGTGAGCTCGAGGCGGCCGTCGACGGCTTCACTCTCGACACCGTTGCCCGGCGCTGCGAACTCGAGCCCGCTGACATCGTTGCCGCGACGCGCATGTTCGCAGCGGGGCCGAGGGGAACGGCCGGCACGGGCACGGGCCCGAACATGGCTGCTCACTCCAGCCTCACCGAACACCTAGTTGTCACGCTCAACACCATCCTCGGTCGGTGCAACCGGCCGGGCGATCTGCTGGAGAACGGGCTGCTGCTGTATCCCGAGATGCCGGTGCGGGCCCAGGTCGTTGCTCCCCGCGAGCCGGCAAACGGGCCGCCATCACGGATCCGCGGTCTGCGCGGGTACCGCGGTGAGATGCCGACCGCGGCCCTGGCCGAGGAGATGCTGATGCCCGGCGAGGGGCGCATCCGGGCCCTGATCGTGAGCGGCGGAAACCCGGTCGTCGCGTTCCCCGATCACGAGTTGACGATGCGGGCGTTGGAGAGTCTCGAGTTGTTGGTGGTCATCGACTACCGGATGACTCCGACCGCCGAGCTCGCCCACTACGTCATCGCGCCGACGCTGGCGCTCGAGCGGGCCGATGTGCCACATCTGATGGACCGCTGGTTCCGAGCGCCGTACACCAACT
>JANOKQ010000675.1:0-2784 GCA_031419375.1 Acidimicrobiaceae bacterium | reverse complement strand
CCCGGCGACAGGCTGGACGGCGACGGAAAGCCAAGCGGTGCGTACGAGTCGAGACGCACGCCAGTGGCGGAGTACACCTGAATCGTCCCGTACTGGTTCACGAAGCCTGACATGTAGATCTTGCAGTCCGTCCCCACGTATGCGTGCATCGACCCGGAGAACTGTGGGGGGTCGACGAACTCGTGTCGGTAGCTTCGATCCGGTTGGATCAGTGAACGCAGACCCACCCCACAGGCGGGTTCGACTCCCACACGACTGTCGTAGATGCGCAGCGGTGTCAACGGCACGAACGACGTTGGACCGCCGTGTCCAGCGACGTACCCGGTCACGTCAACGATCAGGTCCACGGGCCGATTTGCGGTCAGGCAGAGCCTGCCGCCGTCGCCGAGTTTGACGATGGCCATGTTGGCAACGTGTTGACCGGGAGCAAAGTTGAGGTTCGACACCAGTGGTACCAGGCCCCCGCACGGCAATGCTGCGGCATACCCGCTGGCTGAGGCATTCGTCGCGGTCAGGTTCACGATGGCGGCCGTCGCTCCAGCCGGCACGCCCGCAACTCCCGCTACCGCGACCGCACGGACATCAGATCCGACCTGCGCCGTTGGGCCACCCAACCCGATCCGCGAATCGAAGATCCGTGTCGGCTTCGACAGAACCGACAGTCCCGTACTGCCTGCAGGAATGTAGGCAGCAACATCTGCCACAAGATCCGTTTCCGCAAGCGAAGAAAAGCACAGACTGCCAGCCGGGCCGAGCCCGCTGATCACAAGATTCGGAACCACCGACGCTTCGGCATAGTTGAGCGTCGAGGTCTCCGGCACCGCTTGACCGCAGGGAAACACCGTGAGGTACCCGATCGCCGATGGAGATACCGCGGTGGCATTGAGCACGACGCCGACTGCATCGGCGGGCACGCCGCCGAGGCCTGCGACGGGCACAGCAAGTGCAGCTCCAGCCGCCACCCGGGCTTGCGGCGCCCCGGTGCCATTGCGTGTGTCGAGGAACCGTTTTGGCGCGTCCAGCGTGACGAGCGTCGAACTCGCAGGGAGGTAGCCGGCGAGGTCGACGACGACATCGGTGACCGACATCGTGTCGATGCACACGTAACCGTCGAAATCGAGCGCGCTGATCACGAAATTCGGCACGGTCTGCCCGGCGACGAAGTTGAGGTTGCTGGCCAGCGGTCGCGTTCCGCACGGATACACCGTTACGAAACCGGCGGCGGCGGGGTTGGTGACGGTGACGTTGAGCGCGACGCCGACGGCGTCGAGCGGCACGCCGTGCACGCCTGCCACGAGGATCTCGAGCGTCATCTGCGGTGGCAACGCCCCGCCCGTCGGCGGGTCAGCAACCGCAAGGCCACGCGTGCCCGCGAGGAGCACTATGCAGGCCAGGCCTGGTCCAATCGTTTTCGTGATCCGCCGGTGCGCCATCCCGCCAACAGTACGACGAAACGCCACAGCCGTGCTGATGAATGACTAAGTTGAGGGGTTCATGCGTTTGGTCATTGCTCGTTGCTCGGTCGACTATGCCGGTCGGCTCACCGCCCATCTCCCCGAGGCCACCCGGCTGATCATGGTCAAGAACGACGGCTGCGTCGCGATCCATGCCGACGGCGGGGCGTACAAGCCGCTGAACTGGATGAACGCACCCAACGTCCTTGCCGACCTGGGCGACCGGTGGACCGTCACCAACCCCAAGGGCGAGACGATCACGATCACCCTCCACGAGGTGTTCAGCGACGTCTCCCACGCGCTCGGAGACGATCCAGGTCTGCAGAAAGATGGCGTCGAGGCGCACCTGCAGGAGCTGCTTGCCGCATCACCGCAGGCCATCGAGGATGGTCTCACGCTGGTACGACGTGAGTATCCGACGGCGATCGGGCCGATCGACCTGGTGTGTCGTGATCTCGGCGGGCGGGTGGTGGCGATCGAGGTGAAGCGCCGCGGCGACATCGACGGCGTGGAACAGCTCGCCCGCTACATCGAACGACTCCATCTCGACTCCTCGCTCGGAGCGGTACGCGGCGTGTTCGTCGCCCAGATCGTCAAGCCGCAAGCGCGTGTGCTCGCGCTCGCCCGCGGCTACCGCGTCGTGGAAGTGGACTACGACGAGCTGCGCGGCATGCGCCCCGACGAGCTCCGCCTGTTCTAACCGCCCGCCAACCATGATCTGTGTGGGAGTCTGGGGGGATGCGATTGGTGACCGGGGTGGTGCAGCACTACGCGTGGGGCGACCGGTCGTTCATCCCCCGGTTGCTCGGTGTGCCGGGCAACGACCGGCCGTGGGCCGAGCTGTGGCTCGGAACACATCGTGGCGGCCCGGCCATGCTGGAGGGCGATGTGTCCCTGCGCAGCGTGAGCGGCGAGCTGCCATACCTACTCAAGGTGCTGGCCGCGGCCGAGCCGCTGTCACTGCAAACCCATCCCAGCCGTCAGCAGGCCGAGCGCGGCTTCGCGAGGGAGGAACGCGACGGCCCGGAGGTCGACGCGTCCACGCGCATCTACCGCGACCCGTATCCAAAGCCCGAACTGCTGTGCGCGCTCACGAGCTTCGATGCGCTGTGTGGATTCCGCCCCGCCGCCGAGTCGATCGACCTACTGCGCCGGATCGGCGCCGCCGATCTTGCCGACCACCTCGAGCGTCACGGCCTGGAATCCACCGTGCGCGATCTGTACACCGGCAAGCTCGAGACCGATGCGACCGTTGCGACCGTTGCCGCCGCGACCGACCGCGTCCCGTCACATGCGTCGTCGCGCGAGGCGCAGCTCGTGGCCGACCTGG
>JANOKQ010000674.1:0-5631 GCA_031419375.1 Acidimicrobiaceae bacterium | reverse complement strand
GGGGGATTTGGGGTGTCACTCATCAGAAGTCGAGGTTCCTCACGTCACGGGCATTGGTCACGATGAAGGCCTTGCGTAGATCGACGTTCTCGCCCATCAACACGCTCATCATCTCGTCGGCAATCGCAGCTTCTTCGACCTCGACCTGTAACAGGGTGCGCGTGGAGGCGTCCATCGTGGTGGGCTTGAGCTCTTGCCAGTCCATCTCGCCGAGGCCCTTCAACCGCTGGAACTCCTTCTTGTGGTTGGGGTGGGCAGCAAGCCAGGTGGCCTTGGCCTGGTCGTCTTTCAGGTAGATCTTCTCCTTGCCGACCACCGTGCTGAACAACGGCGGCTGGGCGATGTACACGTACCCGGCCTCGACCAGCGGACGCATCTGACGGTAGAAGAACGTCAGCAGCAGGGTGCGAATGTGGCTGCCGTCGACATCGGCATCGGCCAGCAGGATCACCTTGTGGTACCGGGCCTTGGCTGCATCGAACTCGTCGCCGACGCCGCCACCGATCGCAGTGATCAGGTTCTGGACCTCGTTGTTCTTCAACATCTTGTCGAGGCGGGCCCGTTCGACGTTGAGGATCTTGCCGCGGATCGGAAGGAGCGCCTGCGTGCGCGGGTCGCGCGCGTTCAGGGCGGAACCGCCAGCCGAGTCGCCTTCGACAATGAACAGTTCGCTCTCGTCGGGGTTGCCGCTGGAGCAGTCTTTCAACTTGTCGGGCATACCGGCGCCGCTGAGTGCGGTCTTGCGCCGGATCGCGTTACGCGCGTTCTTGGCGGCAACGCGGGCCTGCGAAGCAGCCTGCGCTTTCTTCACCACCCGGTTGCCCTCGGCCGGGTTCTCCTCGAGCCATTCAGCAAGCCGTTCGTTGGTCGCCTTCTGGACGAACGAACGCATCGGAACGTTACCGAGCTTGGCTTTGGTCTGACCCTCGAACTGCGGCTCGCGTAACTTCACCGCGATGATCGCCGTGATCCCCTCGCGGATGTCCTCGCCGAGGAAGTTCTCTTCCTTTTCTTTCAACAGGTTCTTGGCCCTGGCGTACTTGTTGACCGTGGCGGTCAGCGCGGTCTTGAACCCCTCGACGTGCATGCCGCCTTCGATGGTGGAAATGCCGTTGGCGTATCCGTGGATTCCCTCGTGGTAACCGGTGTTCCACTGGATGGCGATGTCGAGGGTCTGACCACCCTCGACATCTTCGTCTTCGTAGTGGGCCACCTTCGAAAACAAGGCCTCTTTCGACATGTTGAGGTGCTTGACAAAATCGACGATGCCGCCCTTGTACTGGTACGTGAGTTCCTGCAACTCGCGCCCCTCGCGCTCGTCGCGGAACACGATCTCGAGGCCCTTGTTGAGGAACGCCATGGTCTGTAGCCGTTCCAACACGGTGCGGGCCACGAACTCGGTTCCTTCGGCGAGGAACACCGTGGGATCGGGCCAGAACGACACCGACGTACCAGAGGTTCGGCCACGTGATGGCGACGGACCCACGTCGGTGACCTTGCCCTGCGGTTTGCCGCCCTTTGCGTATTCCTGCTGGTAGTGCCGACCGGCGCGGTCCACTTCGAGGAACAATCGCTCGCTGAGCGCATTGACCACGCTGACCCCAACACCGTGCAGGCCTCCCGACACCTTGTAGCCCTCACCGCCGAACTTGCCACCAGCGTGCAACACGGTGAGGACCACCTCGGCGGCACTCTTGCCTTTATGCGGGCCGGATGGGTACGGGTCGACCGGGATACCGCGCCCGTTGTCGTCGACACGACAGCCACCGTCGGGCAACAACGTGACCCCGATGCACGTGCAGTAGCCGGCCATGGCCTCGTCAACGGAGTTATCGACGACTTCCCAGATCAGGTGATGCAGCCCCGCGAGACCGGTGGAGCCGATGTACATGCCGGGACGTTTTCGGACGGGATCGAGCCCCTCGAGCACCTGGATGTCTTTGGCGCCGTAGTCGGCTGCTGCTTTGTTGGTGTCGGTTGACACTCGTACCTCGATCACTCGGAGAAAACAAGGGGCTCACTCGGAGACAGGCAGAGATTCGCCGTCTCAAAATCAGGTCATGACCTGGATGTTCTTTGGCGACACGGATGCGATGCGGTGAGCATCAGCAGGGGATCGCGACCCGGTGGACAGTCTACCTCGGGGGTGTTACGTAGAGGTGGAAGGCCGCTGCCACACCCCTGACCACAGGGCTCATCGAGGGCGCTTGACGCGCACATCGAAGTCGGTGATCTCTGCCCCGGCCACCTCGAGTAACCGCTGACGAAGCGTCGCTTCGAGAAAACGCAACTGCGTCGCCCAGGCCGGATCGTCGACCTCCACGGTCAAGCGGGTGCCGTCGAGCTTGATCGGCTGTACGTGGAGCGCCACCACGGCACCCACCGTCTCGGCCCACCGCCCGAACACCCCACCCATCACGTGCGCCTCGGGGTGCACGCCAGTATCGGTACCGGTGGCTGGTCCGCGCAGCGACCGGACAACGCCCGTGAGCGCAACACCCAACGGCACGGGCTCCCGGCTCACTGCTGCTCCACCCCGCTCACCGTACCCGCGGTGATCCGCACGATCGCGTCGGGCTGCGCCTCAGACGGCAGGTCGGCCGCAGAGGTGAGCACTACCTGGCCTGATGGGAGGTGGCGAAGCAAAGCCGTGGCACGGTCGTGATCGAGTTCACTCAAGACATCATCGAGGATCAGCAGCGGGGCACTCCCGGTGTGCTCGGTTACCAGGCGGTGCGCGGCCAGCCGCAATGCGAGTGCCAGCGTTCGCTGTTCGCCTTGCGATGCGTGCGTGCGGGCCGCCATGGAATTGATCACCAGATCGAGATCGTCACGGTGCGGGCCGACGGTCGAAACGCCACGCCGCACATCGTCACCGCGCGCGGCGGCCAGGGCGGCGACCAGCCCGGTTTCACGCCAGGTCGGCCGGTAGCTCACCTCGATCGGTGTGGCCGCACCGGCAAGCTGGGCGTACGCCTCGATCACCATCGGGTGCAGCCTGTCGACCAGCACAGCGCGGGCCCGGCCGAACTGGTCGCCGAGATCACCCAAGCGCGCGTCCCACACATCGAGGGTGAACGCAGCGTCGCCGTCGAGGCGACCATTGGTATTCTTCAGCAGGGTGTTGCGCTGTTTCAACACACGGTCGAGATCGAGGCGCATCGCGTCGTACTTGATCGCCAACGACACCAGCGCGTCGTCGAGGAAACGGCGACGCAAGCCCGGCCCGCCCTTGATCAATTCGAGATCGTCGGGGGAGAACACGGTTGCCCTGACAACTCCGAGCAGGTCACGGGTGCGTCCTAACCGTTGACGGTTGACGAGGACACGGTTCCGGCCGCTGCGATTGATCTCGGCCTCGACGGTGATGTCGCGCCCGTCACCGGCGGCGATGACCGCCCGCACCACAGCAGAGTTGGCCCCAATCCGGACCATGGCGTCATCGGGTGCGCCACGGAAGCTGTCGAGGGTGGCCAGGTACGCCACGGCCTCGGCGAAGTTGGTCTTGCCCTGGCCGTTCAGTCCAACAACGGCCGTGACTCCGGGCGCAAGCGTGAACGTCGCTGAGACGTAATTGCGGAAGTCGACCAGCTCGAGGCGGGTGACGATCACGTCGAGCTACGGCACTCGCACAGGCATCAGCAGATACAGGTAGTCGTCGCTACCAACGCCGCGCACCACCGCTGGCTTGAGCCCATCGATGGTCGACAGCGTGACGTGTTCGGCACCGACCGCCTCAACCCCGGCAGCGAGATAATCGGGATTGAAGGCCACGGTCAGGTCGGACCCGGTCGCGGTCGCATCGAGGGCCTCTGTTGCGTTGCCGACATCCTGGGTAATCGCAGTGAGCTGCAACCCATCTGCGGAGATCTGCAGACGAACGGGTGTGGCATCGCGGGCGAGGATCTTGACCCGCCGGATCGCCTCGAGCAACGGCTCGCGCTCGATCGTGACCATGTTGGGATGGCTCGCCGGGATGAGTTGGCGGTAGTTGGGAAACTCGCCTTCGATGAGCCGAGTGGTGAGGCGGGTGGTACCCACCTCGAATGTGGCATCACGCTCACCTAACCGCAATACGACCTCGGTGCCTGCCCCGAGCAGGCGTTGCAGTTCGTTCAACGCACGCCCCGGAACCAGGACCTTCTGATCGGCACCCAACACGCTGACGCCGGGAAGGTCGCGCACCGCGAGACGGTAGGAATCGGTGGCTACCAACCGCAGCCCATCGTTTTCGGCGGTGAGCAGCACCCCGGTCAGAATCGGTCGGGCCTCGTCGGTACTGGCGGCCCGCACAACCTGGCGGAGGGCCTCACCGAACTCTGCGGCATTCAATGTGACCGCGCTCGACGCCGGTGCAGCGAGGCGTGGGTAGTCGTCAAGTGACAACGGGCGGACACTGAACTGCGAGCGGCCACCGCTGATCTTCACCTCGTCGTCGTCGACGGTGACTTCGACCTTGCCCGACGGGAGCGAACGGACGATGTCAGACGACAGCCGTGCCGGCAGTACCGCAGCGCCGTCTACCTCCCCGCCGACCGCTATGTCGAGTTGGATCGTGAGGTCGAGGTCGGTCCCGGTGACGGTGAGCCGGTCGCCGACAAGTTCGAGGCGCAGCCCTGATAACACCGGCAGTGTCCCAGTTCGGCCTGTGGCCGCTCGGCCAGCTGTAGCCAGCGCCTCGGCCAGCACTTCACGTTCGCAGCGGAACTTCACAGCGCAACCTTTCTCACCAATCGGATGTACAAAGAACTAATGGTTGTAATAAGGGCTGTGGATTGTGCACAACCCACCGTGACCGCAGCGTAGGGCACGTGTGGGTGCCCACACGGTAACCAGCGCCATCCACAACGCCGAAATGACATCGGTGTCGTTCGGTGGACAACCAACCCATGGTCCACCGCGGCGACACCGCTACCCCCAAGATGTCCCCAACTGCTCATGAGATGGTCAACTGGTTTTCAATCGCTGGATCAGATCGGTGACCTGTTCGTACACCTGCTGGCGTTCTTTCATCAGGCGCTGAATCTTGTCGACGGCATGGATCACGGTGGTGTGGTCGCGCCCCCCAAACAGTCGGGCGATGCTCGGGTAGCTCAGATCGGTGAGCTCGCGGAAGACGTACATCGCCGATTGGCGTGCGGTGACCAGCGGTCGCTGGCGGCTCTTGCCGCGCAAGGCTTCCACGCTGAAGCCGAGGATGATCGCCATCTCGGCCAGCATCTGGTCGTCGGTGCGCATCTTCACCGCCGACCCCGTCAACAGGTCGCTGAGCAACTGCTCGGCCAGGTGGGTGCTGATCGGCACGCTGTTCAGGCTCGCATATGCCGTCACGCGGATCAGGGCGCCCTCGAGCTCACGGATGTTGCTGGTGATGCGCGAGGCGATGAACTCCAGTGTCTCTGATGGAACTGGGCTCTGGTCCCGCTCGGCCTTGTTGCGCAAGATCGCCAGCCGTGTCTCCAGGTCGGGGGGTTGGATGTCGGTGATCAAGCCCCACTTGAACCGGCCACGGAGTCGTTCCTCGAGCGTCGGGATCGCGTCGGGCATTCGGTCGCTGGAGATTACGATCTGCTTGTTCGCCCCGTGCAGGGTGTTGAAGGTGTGGAAGAACTCCTCCTGGAGCCCCTCCTT
>JANOKQ010000673.1:0-4341 GCA_031419375.1 Acidimicrobiaceae bacterium | reverse complement strand
ACCGGATAGCTCGGGTGAACGATCGGATCGATGATCAGCGCGCCGAACATGCCCATCTGCACATGCAGCACCGTGTTGACGTGGCAGTGGTAGAAGTACGTGCCCGACGAGCCCTTGTTGGGATCGCCCGGAACGCCCCGCTCGGGCAACCACTGGTACGTGTACTCGCCAGTTACTTCGAAGGAGGTGTGCCCGACGCCGTCGTTGCGCGGGTCGGGTTCCTGGCCATGGACGTGAATGGTGTGCACCCGCTTCGATGCTTTCAGCAGCATGTGGATCAGCTCGCCCTCAGTGGCGCGAAGAAGCGGTGATGGCAGGCCACGGCCCGACGTGGCGTCTTCGAATCCCCAGATCTCGTGCTCGGAGCCGTCGGGGAAGCGCAGCCGGCGGTTGAAGAACTTGCGCAGGAACGTGCGATTGGGGGTCTTGCGGAACTCCGTCGTCGGGTTTCCTTCCTTCGGCTGATCCACGGCGAACGCAACTTGCGTCGGGTAGGTATGGTGCTCCGCCGCCGGCGCGGCCGGGGCCGCAAGGGTCGGAGGGGCCATCACCCAGTCAGCCATCAGCCCTCCCGGGTACAGCCCACCATGGGCGGTTTGCGAGGTCTCGGCATGGCAGTGCATGGGATAGTGCCAGTCATTGGTTCGCGCCGCGAACACCTCTGGGAGCGCGTCGGGCGGCGGTTTCAACGGGAGCACGACCACCTTGCGGTCGAGCGGGTCGAGCTCGACGGTGTCCTCCCAGTGCTGCGCCAGCACGTGACCCTCCGCGTCGATCCCGCCGGTGGTGCGGCTGTAGTCGACGGCGTTGCCGCGTAGCGTCCATACGTGGTTGCCGTGGAAGTGCATCTGGTGAACCGAGACGCCAGCGTTAACCATCCGGATCATCTGCCCGGTGACAACGGTGGTGGCTGTCGCAGATGCGCTGAAGTTGCGCACGTCGGTGCGCCGCGGGGAGCCGGCGACGAGTGTTTCCTCGTGACTGGCGAGGTTGATCTCCTCGTTCTCAGTCACGGCAACCGATTCGAACCCGGCGCGTCCGTTGAGCGTGAAGTACGCCGGTACGGCGGGGGTGGCGACGGGATCGATGGTTTCGCCGAGCTGCGCGCGGCGGGCCCACACCGGGTCGATGTCGTGGCAGATCCACAGCCACTGGCGCTCGAACTCGGCCCCGCCAGAGGTGAGCCGCCAGTGGTCGTCGGCGGGTACGACGACGAGCACGCCGAACAGCCCGAGCGTCCGCTGCACCGATCCGCCGCCCGGATCGGCGAAGACGTAGGTTCCGGCGGCTGGTGCGCTCAGTTCGAGGGTCGCCGTTTGTCCGGGGGCAATCGTCCCGGTGGTGGCGAGCCCGAGAAACGACAGCTCGTGCGGCTGCGCCAACGTGTTGTGGACGCGGAGGCGGATGCGGCTGCCGCTCTCGGCAATGATGGTTCGTGCCGGGAAGTAGCTGCCCCAGTGCTTGCGCTGCAAGGCGTACACGAGCGGGTCACCGACGACCGGGTGGGCCGGCGACGGCCGACCCTTCGGGGGTGGCGCCGCGGTCGGCGGGAAGAGGCGGTCGGCCACCAGCCGACCATCGGCGAAGAAGATGTGCGGGGTCGCCGTGAGGCTCGGAGATGGATCGTTGATCGTGGTCGGCCGGTCGCCGAAGCCGCGCATGTACACCATCGCCCCGTCGACCATCGGCACGTACCCCTCGTTGATGTACAGGTCGAGCACACCGTCGATGGGCACGATGCGCATCGGGGTCGACGCTGCCGCCGAACTGTGTAGCAAAGCTGCCGCCCCGGCACCAGCGGTGACGGCCCCGACCGCGGCACCGTAGCGAAGAACGTCGCGCCTCGTGGGAGCATCGGCATTCGCTGCCGTGTCCGACCCCGTGGAAATGTCAGCTGATGTCATTGGGTGCCCCCGTCGCTGGCGAGTGGTGCGACTTCGAGCACGAGCGTGGTCGGCTCGGACCGGGCGACGTCGTCGTAGGACAGGCTCAACGCTGCCGCTCCGCCCGGTGGGGCGAGGTAGCTGATCCAGCCGCTGACGGTGGCATGCGCGGCGACTTCGCGGACTGCGAGTTCGAAGTCGTACGGCGCGACGCTCGGGCCATCGAGGCCGACCTGCAAGCGGAACTGTCCGGGCGACAGCAGGATCGGCCGGTCCAAGCCGTTGTGCACTTCGATGCCGACGCGCAAGGCGTCGGCCCAGGGGTTGTGCGCCGCCACCGTCGCGTCGTCTGCTGTTGCCGCAGCGTGGTCACCGTGGCCTGTTCGCGCGGCCCGCTGGGTACGTGGGGCGAGCGATGCCGACACGACGGCGACACTGCCGAAGCTCGTCGGTGCGCCACGACCGCGGGTGATGGTGGTCCCGCCGGATTCGTCGCGGACGGTCGACACGATCGCCGGCGCTGCAACTGCCGCAGCAGTCGCTACCGCGCCGGCCCCGAGCAGCACGGTGAACACCTGCCGTCGCGACCAGCGCTCGGACTTCGCTGCTGCAGACGGGCCTGCTGCAGGCAGGCATGCCGCGGTGCCCCCCGGTGAAACCAGAACGTGGTCGTGCATGTCCGCCCCTTCGCCCCAACGACCTGTTGGGCTTCCCTTCGTACGACCGCCACCTTCGGAAAACCTTTGACCGGTGCCGGCGGGATCAGGGTGCGTAGGGAGCAGATCCGAGCCCGGCGGCGGCGGGATGCGGCGTTAGCATTGGGGCTATGGATGATGTTGTCACTTCGCTGCGGCGCGAGATTCGGCCGCCGGACCAGATCTTGCAGTTGGCCGAGAGCCGCTCGGTGTTCGAGTTCGGCGCGTTCTTGGCCGCCTCGCCGGCGCTGCGCTTCGCCGGACGCGGCGACCGCCATCCCGTCCTCGTGTTCCCCGGCTTCACTGCGGGCGACCGGTCGACGGCACCGCTGCGGGCGGTGCTGCGGTCGCAGGGCTACTGGACGCATGGGTGGCAGCTCGGACCGAACTACGGCCCGACCGACCGCATCGTCGGCGGACTCGAACAGCGGTTGCAGCAACTCTACGAACGACACGAACAGCCGGTCAGCTTGATCGGGTGGAGCCTCGGTGGTATCTACGCTCGCGAACTGGCCCGGCTCCACCCATCGCTGGTCCGTCAGGTGATCACCCTGGGGTCACCGTTCCGGATGGTCGACGGTGATCGCTCTGCCGCGTCGGGCCTGGCCGACCGGATGGCCAAGCGGTTCAGTAGCGAGTGGACTGCGCTCGCACTCGATGAGGCCAATCGGCCCCCGCTGACCGTGCCGTCGACGGCGATCTACTCACGCACCGATGGGGTGTGCCGCTGGCACACCTGCATCGACGAGGTCTCCCATACCCACGAAAACATTGAGGTCCGCGGCAGCCACTCGGGTCTCGGCTTCAACCCGGCAGTGATCGTGGCCGTATCGGATCGGCTCGCCCAGCGTCGCGGCGAGTGGCGCCCGTTCAAACCCCCGCTGACGATGCGCCACGCGTTCCCCCGACCCGCCTCGTTCGAGCCCCTTACCGCGCCCGGGCTTTCGTAGCCCGGGCTTTCTCGACCGGGGCTTTCTTGACAGGGGCTTTCTTGACAGGGGCTTTCACGGCGGCGACGGTGCAGGCGGTCAGGAGCCGGTTCACCTCGTCGACGCACAAGTCGACGAGGTCTTCGAGGTCGGGCACGAGCTCGCGGCACGCGACCAGGCCGAAGTCGAGCGTGTCGACGTAGCTCTGCACCGTGATGTTCAAACCTTGACCGTCGATCACCGTCGACACCGGATAGAAGTGCTTCATCGTGGCTCCCGCCAGGTACAGCGGTTGGCGGGGACCGGGGATGTTGGAGATGACCAGGTTGACCGGTGGGTTCATCCGGTCGGCGATACGGGTCGCGGCGGCCATCCGGATCGCCCGCGTGGCCAGCGCCGGCGTGGCGAACTGGGTGAACTCGGCAATGAGATCAGCTGGCAGCATGTCGAACTGCTGCTTGGCCGCGTCCATCGTCTTGTGCATCGCCCGTACCCGTTCTACCGGGTCGTCGATGTCAGTCGGTAGCGCCGACACCAGTGCCGATACCCGGTTGGTCCAGATGTCGGCCTCGTCGCCGCTGCGGATCGAGATCGGCACCATCGCCACCAACGCCTCGGCCGGCAAGTCGTCGTGGCCGTGCAGGTAGCGGCGCAACGCCCCGGCGCAGACGGCCATGACGACATCGTTCACCGTCGCCCCGAGATGGTTCTTGATCGTCTTGATGTCGTCGAGCGGTACGGAGCGCATCGCGAATCGGCGGTGCGCGGTGATCGACGCGTTGAAGGGGGTACGTGGCGCAGCGCGTAGTGGCATCGTCGGCGGTCGGTCGCGGA
>JANOKQ010000672.1:0-1927 GCA_031419375.1 Acidimicrobiaceae bacterium | reverse complement strand
GGCGTCGACGTCGTGCTGGATCATGTCGGGCCGGCGTTGTGGGCCGCGTCGATGTTCTCGCTGCGCCCACGCGGTCGGTTGGTGACCTGCGGCAACACCACCGGCGATCAGGCCACCATTGCGTCGCTCGGCTTTCTGTTCCACATGGGCATCCAGATCCTCGGCTCCGACCCGTACCGGTACAGCGAGTTCGCCGACGCGTGGTCGGTGTATACGTCCGGGGACTTCGAGGCCCCGGTGGACAGCGTGTTCGCGTTGGCCGACGCAGCCGCCGCACAGGACAAGATGCTGCGCTGCGCCTTCTTCGGCAAGATCCTGCTCGAACCATGAGCACCGAGTCTCCCTATCCGGAGATGAAGAAGGGCCACACGATGGCTCGAAAGGGCCGACCGTGGCGAGACTTCAAGCCACCGCCATCGGGTCCCGTGTGGGCGGTCATCCAGGGGTTCGGTTCGTACTGGACGCTCGTCGCGGCCATCGAGCTCGACGTGTTCGACGGCATCCAACGGTTCGGTAGCACCGCCATCGAGCCACTTGCCGATCACCTGTCGGTGTCGGCGACACACCTACGGCACCTGTGCGACGCCTTGGTCACGTTCGGATTCCTGGACCAGGTCGATGATGTGTACGAGCTGACCGAGACTGCCGAGCGCTACCTGTGCAGCGACGGTGCCGCATCGATGGCCTCGCTCGTGCGTGTGGCACCCGGTCCGCTCGCCAACTGGGAGCAGTTGTCAGACACCGTCCGTACCGGCCGTGTCGGCCACCCGATCGAAGACGATCCCGCTGCCTTCTATGGCCCGCTGGTGCAGGCGACGTTTCCCACCCAGCTGCGCGCTGCCGGCCGCCTCGGCCTGCGGCTCGGTTGGGCGCGCCGACCCGGTCTGCGCGTGCTCGATCTCGGGGCCGGCCGCGCCCCGTGGACGATCGCGATCCTGGAGCAGTCGCCCGGCAGCACGGCGGTGGTCAACGAACTGCCCGGTGTGATCGACCTCGCCGTGCACACCATCGACGAGCGGGGTCTCACGTACCGTGTCGAGATGCTCCCTGGCGACTTCCACGACATCGAGCTGGAACCCGACTCGTTCGACGTCGTCGTGCTCGGCCACGTGTGTCGTACCGAGGGCGACGAGCGCGCCCGTTCACTCGTGCAGCGTGCCTTCACGGCACTGCGGCCCGATGGTGAACTACTGCTCGCGGACTACTTCGCCGACAACGACCGCAAGCACAACGCGTTCGGCGTGCAGATGGGGCTCACCATGCTGGCGAACACCGAGCGGGGCAGGATGCTCACCAACGCTCAGGTCTGTGGATGGCTCCGCGACGTCGGGTTCGAGCGCGTGCGACTGCTCGAACCGATCGGTTTCAATCACGTCTATGTGGCCGTTCGGCCGCGCCCATCAGCGCCGACCCAGTTCGCGCCCACGAAGGAAACGTCATGACCGACAGCACCGCACCGCACCCCATCGACCTGCTCATTCGCGGCTGTCAGGTGGTCACGATGAACGCCGATCGCGACATCATCCGCGACGGTGCTGTTGCCGTGCACGGCAACACAATCGTCGCCGTCGGTAAGGCGAGCGACCTCGGCACACGATTCGCGCCGGCGCGATCGATCGGCGGCGACCGGTTCGTTGTCACGCCCGGCATGGTCAACACCCACATTCACATCACGGGCGAACCACTCACCCGCGGCTACGTCCCTGACGACACGCCGTTCGTCGAGAATGTGTTCGAGTGGTTGTGCCCGTTGTACTCGGTGCACAACGCCGCCGAGGAACGCACCTCGGGGCAACTGGCGGCGGTGGAGATGCTCCGCTCCGGCACCACCACGTTCTTGGAAGCCGGCACCATCCGCTTTCTCGACGAGGTGGTGGACGGGCTGGTCGAAGTGGGCATCCGCGGCCGCGTCGGGCGGTGGGTCTGG
>JANOKQ010000671.1:0-5289 GCA_031419375.1 Acidimicrobiaceae bacterium | reverse complement strand
CTCGTCCGAGCTCAGCCACGGCGCACGGTTCATCGTCGATTGCAACCCCATGCGGAGATCGTCGAGCGGCACGATCACGCTGCCGTCGAGGTCATCGACGCCGGTGATCACCTGCTCGTACTCGATGCCGAGCCGCTCGAGTCCGGTCGCGATGTCGTCCGCCGACGTTTGCACCTGGGTCACGCGCTCGTCGATCGACGGAACCTGCTGGCGGCCGATCAGCCAACCGAGGAAGAACGTCGCGAGGCCGACAGCGACGGCGATCGCAACAAGCCGGCGGAAGCGCCTGCTGACGGACACGTAGAGCGCCATCAGCGCTGCCTCCCGACGAGATATGTCATGCCCTCACGGCCCTCGAACGGTTTGGCGCCAGAGCTGTCCACCGCCAGCTCGAGCAGCCGCCGGTCGTCGATGATCCACACGGTGGGCCGCAGTGTGATTGGTCCGCGGTGGCGGGTGTGGCGGTCGATCGCCGCAGCGAGATCAGTCGCGTCGACCTGCTCACCGGTCAGCGTGATCGCCTCGTCGCCGTAGCGGTCAAGCACCTCGATGTCGTTGTGGTGGCGTCGGAGCCAGTAGCGGCCCGCCGCTTCGACAGTGGTGCCGTCGACGGCGGACGCACGCAGTGCCTCGGGGGAGACCTCGTCGCGCCCGGGCATCGCGCCGGACGCGAGTCCGACAGCACCCGTCGCGATCGCTCGAAGCGTGTTGCGCTCAGGCACCTCTTCGACGCGCACCTCCACGCTGGCAGGGCTCGCGCCCGCGGCGACGACCTCGGCCTCTACATCCGCCATCATCTCCTCCAACACGTCAGCGTCGGCGATCGCGATGGTGCGCTCGCGCTCGGCTCGGATCAACGAGAGCGCGTCGCCGATCGACGAGATCACCTCTGCATGGTCGGGGATCTCGAGCGGCCAACCGAGTCGAGTAGCGACAAACCGGGCCAGACCACCCGCGCCGCCGCCAACGCCGACGAGCGACGGAGTGCGCAGCTTGGCCGACGACGCGACGCCGAGGGCAAGCTCGCAGACTTCGTCGCCCGCTGCGATCAGCATGTGCCCGGCGATGGTCCTGGCATCGATCCTCATCTGCGCGGCCACGACCTCGAACGCGGCGCGGGCAGCGTCGGGCGGGGCGTAGCAGTAGTCGCCGTGCTTCGAGACACCGAGCAGGTTGGCCGCACAGGTCGTGGTCAGCGCGACGCGATCGCCGCCCGCGGTTGTGATCGCGACGTAGTCGTCGGGGTCGCCGGGCAGGGGAGTGACGAATGCGACCGTTGCCCCGACGAAGCGGTCGGCGGGCATCAAGCTCGCATACTGCAACCCGGCGATGTGGGCCGATCGCGGGCCGATGCCGTGGACGCGTCCCTTGCGGACTCGCAGCATCGACCCGCCGGCGACGCCGACGACCCGCACGTCGACGCTGCGTAGCGCGGTGGCGTGCGATGCGACGCGTACGTAGGAGAGCGACGGTCGTCCGCCGCGGATTGCGGCGATGTTCGTGGACGTGCCGCCCACTTCGAGCATGACTGCGTCCACGACGCCCGTGTACCGCAGCGCTCCCGCGACGGAGGCGGAGGGACCGCTGTACAACGTGCGAACGGGCGACGCGCTGAAGCCGCTGAGGTCGGTGGCGCCGCCGTCGCTACGCATGACCATCACTGGCGCCTCGATGCCTGCGGCCTTCACGCCGTTGGCCACGAACGTCGCCGTGCTCACCGCGATCGGCAGGATCGACGCGTTCAGAGCAGCCGTGATGGTGCGCAGTTCGAGGCCGTATAGGCCGCTTAGATCGCTCGACGTGCAGACCGGCATGCCGAGCCCGTTGGCCATTGCCGCGACGGCGACCTCGTTGCTCGAGTCGTCGGGCGAGAACGCCTCGGCGACGCACACCGCACCGACGCCGGCGTCGCGGAAGCCCACCAGCGCGGCGCGAACATTTTCGACCGGTAGCCCGTCGGTGACGTCGAAAAACGCGTGCCGGACGCGGAGTCGCTTGCCGGGAGCCAGCTCGACATCGCGCAGGCGGGTGCGCTTCTCGACGCGTGCCAGGTCGGGTCGGCGTCCCATGCCGATCACGCCGACCACGGCTGTGTCGCCCTCGATCAACGCGTTGACTGCCTGGGTGGTGGAGTGCGTGACGAGGTCGATGTTGCCGGCGCCGACCTTGCGAGCGAGCTCGGCGACGGCCTGCACGACACCCGCTGCGACACCGCCGTGGGCCCTGTGCGTCGTCGGGACCACCACACTGGCGACAATGGCGCGACCGCCGAGCTCGACGGCGACCGCCTTCGTGAATGTGCCCCCGACGTCGACCCCGACTCGGACGCGAGTCATGTGGCGGCCGCTGCGCCCCGGCTGTGCTGCGGGCGTCGCCGGTTGCCGAGCGCCGGCTTGATGACGAAAACGTACAGCCCACCGCCGAGGTAGACCGTGGCGAGGCCAGCCTGGGCGAGCAGCGACGGCAGGGTGGGCCAGACGCCCGTGGCCTCAGCCAAAAAGATAGGCAGGCGCGGTCCACTGGTGCGGCGGTAGGTGATCACGTCGGCGGCCTGCAGCGTTTTCACCGCGTTGCCCAGGAACGCGACTGACGTCGCCATGACCATCGCGACGGCGACGTTCATGAACGTGCGCACCGGCAGCTTGCGGCCGAGGCGGAACACGGCGATCGCGACGGCGGTGAGCGCGACGATCGCGAGTCCGACGCCGAGCAGGATGTAGCCACCGAGGCCGTCGCCGAAGGTCAGCAGCGACTGGTAGAACAGCGCCGTCTCGAATCCCTCGCGATACACCGCGGTGAAACCGACGCCGACGAGCGACGCCGTGGAGCCGACCGAGATCGCACTCCACAGCCGGGCGCGCACGAACTCCATCCAACGGTTCTGCTCGATGCGCGCGATCAGCCAGAACGAGACGTAGAAGAGCACTGCGACGGCCGCGAGCGCGACCACCGCCTCGAGCACCTCGCGACCAATGGGAATGACGCGGAACAGGGTTGGCATCAGCAACACCGTGATGACCGTTGCCACTGCGGCGAGCGCGACGCCACCGAGGATTGGCTTGATGAAGTGCGGGCTGCGCGCTGCTTCGAGGTAGCCGAGCAGCACCGACAGCAGCAGAACGATCTCGAAGCCCTCGCGAAACAGGATCAGGAACGACTGCGTGGTCACAAGTGCCGGTGCGCCGATGCCTGCGTCGGTGATGGTGCGCTCGGCTTCGTCGAGCATGCTGCGCAGCATGATGATCTCGTCGCGAATCTCGTTGATCGGGCGGTCGTCCTGGATCGCGGTGCGGATCGCCGCGAACTGGAACTCGGCGGTGACCGTCAGCTCGTTGTCGGCGACCCTCAGCGGCGTCTCGACCAGCTCGAAGTGTGACAGGTAGCCGTCCTTGGCCTCGACCAGGGCGCGCTCGGTATCGCCTGACTTGATCAGCGCGAGGGTTTCGTCGATCGACTGCCGCGTCTGGTCGAGCAGCGTGATCGCCTCCTCGCGTGACACGCCCCCGGCGGCCGATGCCTGCGCGGGCGCGAACAGCGCGGTCAACGCGACGAGCGTTACAAAGACACAGAGGACCACGCGGCGCATTCGGTCAGCCCGGGTGAGCCGCGACGTAGGTCGACGCAGTGGTCGACATCTTGGTCGTAGCCGCCGCCATCCCCGCTGCGTCCTTGGCCTCGGCAGCGGTGTTGAACGCGTCGAGCGCTTCCTCACTCGCAAGGTAGGAGTCGGCGTCGCTCTGTTTGACTGTGCCCTCGAAGGCGAACCACAGCGCCTCGACCTCGTCGAGCGCAGCGCTGTCGACGCTGGCCGCGTCGGTGGAGAGCGTGGTCATCTTGGCGATGAGGCTGGCGTAACCGGAGGCGACCTCGGCGTCGCTGACGATCGCGTAGCTCGCCTCGGTCTCGGACTCAGCGGTGGTCGCGGTCGAAGCGGAGCCAGTGTCGTCGTCGGAGCCGCACGCGGCCAGCAGCGAGGTCATCGCGAACAGGGCCAGCACGGCGGTCGTGGTTCGTCTCGTCATGAGAACCGAGCATACCGGAATCTGTTAGGGCATCCTAATCATGCGCCGGAACGTCCACATCGATCAGCTTCCACACGCTCCGCGCGTTACGGCCACAATGACTCATTACAACTGCGCTTCAAGAACGGCGACGACGTCTGGGAGCTGGCGGCCAACCCGACCGTCGGGACCAACATCGCCCTCGCCGTCCCTGGCGGCGAAACCGACAAGTTCCCCGGCGACCCCGTGGATTGCGTGCTGTTCACGCTCATCGATGCCAACGAACACATCGTCGGTGCCGGTGGCGGAAACATCTGATCCGCAGCGACGTCGCCGAGCGCGTCACGATCATCGACGACGCGTCATGGCGAGCCCACTACGGCCTCGCCGACTGAAAACTGCGATCTCCACCCCTTCATGGGATCGTGCGACGAAATGTCACCCCCGCCCGCACGCCCTTTTCACGCCCTGACGAGCGATCCGTGACCGGCCTCGGTGTCATGGCGCTAATTTTCTTGGCCTGCGTACTTGTGCGCGACGGTTTGTTTGCGGTATAAACATATCCGATGCCCGCCTCGCTCCTCGACCGTGTTGCCGCTGCACCGATTTCGTGGGGCATCTGCGAGGTTCCCGGATGGGGCATGCAACTTCCTCCGGATCGGGTGCTGGCCGAGATGCAGCAGCTCGGCATCACCGCGACCGAACTCGGTTCGCTCGGGTGGTTGCCGACCGACCCGGCCGAGCTGCGGCCGCTGCTCGAAGCCTACGAGCTGTCGCTTGTCGGTGGTTTTGTGCCGTTGGTCCTCCACGATGTCGACCAACGCGCCATGATGATCGACGGGGCTCGCACCGCTGCAGCGACGATTTCGGCCGGTGGTGGGACGTGTTTCGTGACCGCGGTTGTGTCCAGTCACCAGCACTGGGAGCGGCCGACGTTGGCCGCCGCCGAGTGGGCCACCATGCTCAGCCAGCTCGGTGAAGTCGACCAGATCTGTGCCGAGTTCGGGCTGACACAGGTGGTGCACCCCCACGTGAATACGTTGATCGAGACGGCTGCCGATGTGGACCGCTTCTTGAACAACTGCAACGTGCGTTTCACGCTCGATACGGGCCACCTGTACATCGGTGGGGCCGATCCGGTTGTTCTGGCCAGCAAGCACCACGATCGTGTCGGGCTCGTGCACATCAAAGATGTCGATGGTGCGGTTGCCGCACGGCTACTCGGCGACGAGCTCAGCTTGATGTCGGCCACACAGGCCGGTCTGTTTCCATCCGCAGGCGATGGCGA
>JANOKQ010000670.1:0-7268 GCA_031419375.1 Acidimicrobiaceae bacterium | reverse complement strand
GTCGTGGGAACGGTGGTGGTGGTCGTGGAGGCCGCGGTGGTGGCGGGGGCTGTTGGCACTGGCCCGGTCGTGGTCGGCGGCAACGTGTTCGCCGGGTTCTTCGGGGCGGAATCGGTCCGCAGGATCTTTCCGGTGAGGGTTTGCACCTCGAAGCTCACCACCATGACCTCGTTGGTCACCGCGTCGCGGGTGATGTTGACGCGGAACGGGAGTTGTCCCGCAGCCCAGCCGGGGGGCAGGGCGGGCATGGCGCTGGAGGCACCACGAGCGACTGTGCTGCCCAGCGGACCCGCCCCGATCCCGTTGCAGGTGACACGCTGGATGTAGTAGCTGCTGCCGACGAGCACGTGGCGGTAGTTGGCGACGTATCGGATCAGGCCGGTACCGACGTCTTCCGACCACTCCAATCGGAGCAGATTGGTCCCGGGGCTCGCCGTGCAACCGCTCAAAGCAGCCGGGTCCGTGTTGAACCCGCTGGCCGGTGTGGAGTCGACATCTTGGGGAAGCCAGGTGACGACGCCCTGTAGGGTGCGTGCGTCGTCGGTGGTATCGGAAACGCTAGGCGTCGTCCTGACGATGACCGAGAATGCGGCGGCGAGCACCGGCACGATGATCCCGATCATGGCAATGCTGACGACCAGTTCGATGAGGGTGAACCCATCATCGCGTCGAGTTCGAACATTCATGCGCTTCATCCCTTCACCACTTGGACCGACTCGACGATGCGCCCCTCGGGGTCGCGTACCTCGATCGTGATCAACTGCAAATTGACGCCGCCGTCGTCGTAGCAGGTGGTCTGATACGTCGAGTCCCCGTCCCAGAACAGCACAGGCTGGAGGACGCTGATTCGGTCGTCGGCCCAGCTTTCCGGATTCGAGGTGGTCCGCACGATGTCCGTGTACTTGTTGCGGACCCGTACTTCGTCGGCGGTCCGCTGGGCTGCGGTGGCCAGTTCGGTGCCGCAGTCCTCGCGAGCCGAGCCGTACAAGATGTCCGAGGCGCTCTGCAGCCAAGCATGGGCGTTGGCATGGTTGCGGTTCAGGCTCGAGCTGGCGATCGACGTGTTCAAGGTGGCGAGGATCGCCGTGACAACCATGCCGAGTAGCACGATCGAGACCAGGATCTCGACGAACGAGATGCCGTCATCGCGGCGGTGTTGACGTCTCAGCGACTCCCGCTTCGCTCCGCGCAACGGTTCGGGTCCGCTGGCAGAGCGTCGGCGTCTGCCTTTTGGCGCTCGTTCGCGGCGCACCGCATCCTGTCGTCGTATTTGCACGACCAGTTCATCGACATCGGCCGACCAGATCTGTAGCAAGCTTGCATCAATATCGCGATACGAGTTCGCCCGAAAAGATCACCGTACGTGGCTGTGCACCACGATGGATGGGGAATTCCACCGGTCGGTGTCCGAGCGTTGCCGCTCGCTTCGTCGGCCGTTACCATCGCACGGCCGAAGATGTTTCTGGGTCCACTTGATGGGTCCAGTGACGCAGACCGCGGGCTGTAGCGCAGCTTGGTTAGCGCACTTGTCTGGGGGACAAGGGGTCGGGAGTTCAAATCTCCCCAGCCCGACCGCAAAGGTGCAGGTCGGAGCCGGTCCGTAAGGGCCGGCTCTGCTTGATCTCGACGAGTGCTTCGTCGATCGTCGTCGCCCACTCGAACAACGCGTCTGCTCAGATCCTGGATGCGCGGCGTGCAGTCGGACGCTCGTCGGTGATCTCGCTCGCCGGCCCGCGTACCCGTCGACGCGCAATCGCGACGGCCTCAGTAGGCAGCTGCTCAGCCAGCTCGATCACGTTTCCTGCGCGGAACTGGGCGATCCGCTCAGCGTCGGCTTCCAGCCAACGGACGAGCGCTGTGTCGTTGATGCCACGATGGTGCGCTTCCGAGGTGACGCTGGGGCGGCTCTGACCATTCCGCGGTGCAGGCCACTGCTCGATTGAATGCCCGGAGATCGTTCTTGTGGCAGGTCGGCCGGCAGATCGGAGCATTCGGAGCGGTCGGTTGTCGACTTTGCCACCGTCACGGTGCATTTCTCGACAGCCGGCGGCTCCAGGCGTGTCGATGGTCGCTTCGACTGCCCGTGGACTGGTGAGGCCATATCACCCCTGGTGGACGCCAGCAACCACTCTATGTGATGACCTAATTAGGGGATCTTGAGTTGACTACCGGACTGCGGCGAACGCACAGTGGCCGAGCTACCACGAATGGTTCTTCGGATACTGATGGGGGGAGCGCGACACGACGGGCGCTCGTGTTTGGCGAGGTCGACACGACAGGAGACGGGATGTCAGCGAGCTCGAAGGCGACTAGGTCCTCGGGCGGATGGTCGGCACGATGAGCGGGTCGTCGGCGAACGCGCCGCCGAAGGGGTCTCCGGGGCCGGCGCGTTCGATGGCGTCGCCCACACGGGTGCCACCGATGCTGTTGGCGCTGATGGTTGTCATCAGTGGTTCGGCCGCAGCGCTGACGTACCTTGCCAAAGACGGCACCTCCATCGGGGTCGGCTTCGCCTTTCCGGTGTTGGTCGCGATCTTCGCACTTGGAGATTCGATCCGCTTCGACCTGCACCTCGCCGGCGAAGCGCACAGCATCGGCATTTTTGAGATGGCGATCGTGGTGGCGCTGTGTACGGCAACACCACTGGAGGGGATTGCGGCGAGTCTCCTCGCGGTCACCGCCCTCCGCACGACGTTGAACCGTTCGTCGTTGCTCAAGACGACGTTCAACATCGCAGCCACCGCGCTCGTTGTCGCGCTTGCGTACGTGATCTTTGGAGCGGTCCGCAGCGGTCGCACGACGGGCCCGTTGATCTGGGTCGGCGCGTGTGCGGCCGTGATCGTCACCTGTTTCGTCAGCAGCGTGATGGTGATGCTGACCATACGAATCAGTACTCGTGAACCGGTGTGGGAGGTGATGCGCCAGACCACTGTGCCGGCGATGCTCGCCTCGATCTCGACGGCGTCGATGACGTTGGCGGTGTACACCACGTGGATGAGCGAGCCACGGGCGACCGCCTTGTTTGCCATTCCGGCGTTCACGCTTGTGCTCGCCTACCGGGCGCTGGCTGCTGAACGCGAGACGCGTCGCCAAGCCGAGTTCCTGGCGCAGTCGAGCAACGAACTCCAGCGCGCTCGCGGGCTCGACGATGCCGTGTGGATCCTCGCCGGTGCCTGCCAGCGTGTACTCAAATCGGCGCATGTCGAGATTGCTATGGTGGTCACTGCCGGCGACGATCGAAATCTCGATGTTTGGAACACGTGGTTGCTTGACGTGGGAGCCGGTGGGGAGAGCACCTCGAAGCTGTACGCCCGTGCCGACGAGGAATCGGCGGGTCACCTTCGCGAGCACGCGCTCGAGTGTTCGGTGCCGGTGGTCGTCATCGCCGGCGATCCAACGAGAGCGATCGGGCGCCATCTCGGCTTCCTCGCTCCGTTGTCGGCGCTTGTCGCCCCGCTGTTCGACGATGGGAAGGTCTTTGGCCTGGTCATCGTGGCAGGTCGGACCGTTGGTACGACCACGTACACGAAGCGGGATCGCGAGCTGATATCTGGGATCGCCGCTCACTCGAGTGCCGTTCTTGCCGCCCAACGGCTCGAGCAGGCGCTGACCGAGGTCACCAACCTGCACACCAAAATGAGCTATCAGGCCAACCACGATCCGCTGACCGACCTGCCCAATCGGCGTCTGTTCCATCAGTTGCTCGGCGACCTCGACGAGTCGTCGCGCATTCGAGCGGTTGCACTGATCGACCTCGACGACTTCAAGGGCTTGAACGACACCCTCGGCCACGATGCCGGCGACCACCTGTTGCGTGTGGTCGCCGATCGGCTGTGCTCGAGCATCGGGCGAGATGACGCGGTTGCCCGACTTGGTGGCGACGAGTTCGCAATCATCTTCGCCGACGATGGGGCGGTGTTCGAGGTGATCAGCGCGTGTGAGCGGGTGACCCAGGCAATCGAGCGCGACATTCTGATCCGTGGTCGGGTGGTCAACGTCGGCGTGAGCATCGGTGTCGCCGAAGCCGTCGACGGTGTGCCGGCCACGGAACTACTCCGCAATTCCGACGTGGCGATGTATGACGCCAAGCGCATGGGGAAGCGAGCGGTGAGCGTCTTCGCGCCCGAGATGGGCCGTCGGGCGGAACGCGACTACGCCCTGGCGATCGACCTTCGCGGTGCCGTGGAACGCGATCTACTCGAGATCGCGTTCCAGCCGGCGATCGACCTGTCGACGGGGGAAACGGTGTTCGTCGAGGCGCTTGCCCGCTGGCAGCATCCGACGCTCGGCACGATCCCCCCATCGGAGTTCGTGCCAGCGGCCGAACGACTTGGGCTGATCGATCAACTCGGTCGAGGGGTGCTTCACCGCGCCTGTGACGCTGCCCGGCTGTGGCCCGACATGACACCGATCGCCGTCAATGTGTCCCCCTTACAGTTCGGCCGCGACGACTTCGTGTCGACCGTGCGGGAGGCATTGGAAGGAACCGGCCTGGCACCTGATCGCTTGATCCTGGAGATCACCGAGAGCGCCCCGATCAGCAGCCGCAACGCAGACGACCATCTGCGTGCGCTGCGAACGATGGGGGTGCGTGTCGCGCTCGACGACTTCGGTAGTGGATATGCGGCACCGGCGCTGCTGAGCGAGTTCGCGTTCGACCTGTTGAAGCTCGACCGGTCGTTGGTCAAGAAGCTTCCCAACCACCGCGACAGCACGGTTGCCAGGGCGATCATCGAGATGGGTGCCGGCCTTGGGATGAAGGTCGTTGCCGAGGGCATCGAAACCGAGGCGCAGCACGCCGAGTTACGCCGTCTGGGCTGTGTGATCGGACAGGGCTACCGCTTCGCTCGCCCGCTCGATAGTGATGCGCTTGGTGGATGGTTCGCTGCGCGGAAGTCCGTCACAGTCCACACGGTCGAAGTGCCAGCTCTGTTCGAACACGTCGCGGTGTACTGAGGCGCTGCGTACGCTTGCTCGTCGTGTGGAGCTACCGCTTGTCGAAAAAGCCACCGCCGAGGTGCACAGGACGGCAAGCGAAGGTTCGACGGTGAACGTTGATGGTGGGGTGCACGAGATCCCGCTGCCCGACGGTTGCGGACGGCTGTGGCTGTGCGGCAAGCACCTGATCGGCCCCGACCCTGACGGCGTGCTCGACCGGTTGGGTGCCGATGCGGTGGTGTGCCTGGTGGAGCGCGACGAGCTCGCTGACCGCTATCCGGACTATGTGCTCTGGCTCGCCGATGCGCCGCAGGAGCGCGCGGTGCACTTCCCGGTGCACGACCTATCCGCGCCGGATCTCGTCAGTGTGATGCCGCTACTCGAGCGCCTCGTCGCCAGATTGCGCGATGGCGAGTCGCTCGTGGTGCATTGCGGGGCCGGCATCGGCCGTGCCGGCACGGTGGCAGTGGCGCTACTCGTGATGCTCGGTGTGCCGTTGCCGGCTGCGCTCGACCACGTGCGCGCCCATCGCCCGATGGCCGGCCCCGAAGTCGGCTCGCAGCTTGCGCTCGTGCACGCCGTCGCCGACCTGGTCGCGTGGTTCGGTGGCGGTACCGACGAGGTTCCCCCCGGGTGAACGCAAAGCGAGTCGCGTACGATGCTGGGCGTGTGTGGTCGCTTCGTTTCCACCAACTCTGCCGAGCGGATCGCGTCGTACTTCGGGGCGTCGTTCGACACGCCGCCCGATGCCGAGAAGCCGAGCATCGCCAGGAACTACAACGTCGCTCCCACCAATGATGTGTTGGCGGTGGTCGGCTCGGGTGCCGACCGCGAGACGAGCGCTCCGGGCACCCTGGCGGTGCGGGTGTTCCGCTGGGGGCTGGTGCCTTCGTGGGCCAAGGACGTGAAGATCGCCTCGAAGATGATCAACGCCCGGAGCGAGACGATCGCCGAGAAGCCAGCGTTCAAGAAGCTGTTCGCCTCACGGCGCCTGATCATCCCGATGGACGGCTTCTATGAGTGGCGCCACAGTCAGCCGGCTGTCACCCGCGCCAAGCAACCGATGTTCATCCACAGCGTCGATGGCACGCCGCTCGCAGTGGCCGGGTTGTGGACCTCGTGGCGTGATCCGGCCGTCCCGGAAGGCGACGGGCAGCAGTGGTTGCACACCTGCACCATCATCACGACGGCCGCCAACGAGACGATGGCGCCGGTACACAACCGGATGCCCGTGGTGCTCTCAGCCGACCACTGGGCCGAGTGGTTGGACCCGGCTGCCGCCGATGTCGAAAAGCTGCAGCGCCTCCTGGTTCCCGCGCCCAACACGGTGTTGACGATGCATCCCGTGTCGGCCGCGGTGAACAACGTGCGCAACAAGGGCCCCGAGTTGATCGAACCGTTTGCAGCGCTCGGCGCGGTGACGGGGGAGCCAATCGACCAGGCTCAGCTGTTCATCTGAGCAGTGGGTGTGGGGCACCTCGACTGCGGCTCTATCCAGCCGCTGGTGCTCGCGTTCTCCGTCGTGTTGTCGATGGTGGTCGTCGCGCTCGCGACGTACCGGGTGACGAATGGCGGGAACTCGCCCCAGGCAGAAAAGATCTTCGAGGGTCCGGTGTACATGGCGGAGCCCCGACCGACTCCGGGGCGAACCCGACGCCGGACATCCAGGCGACTTCACGATCAAGAACGTCGACCTGTCGTATCCGCCGCCGACTGCAGCACCGCAGCCCCCTCGCTTCCCGGCGCACTGGCCATCGACAGGCGCGACCCTGAACCTCGGGGGCAACAGCCAGATCATGGTCGACCAGAACGCAACAGTCGAGATCTCCGGCCGGGACCACAGCGGTCACAACGGTAGGCCCCGAACGCAGCCCTCGAGTTCGATCTCATCGCCAACGAAGCGGTCGCTGCGCTCACGGGCGGTGCCGTCGTCAGCGAGCTCAGCGCCGGTGCCGCGGCCAACGCCAGCAACTTCACGATCCGCGTGCTCACCAACCCGGCGACCAAGACCCTCCGGTTGACCACGTCGGCGACCAACAGCGGCACCACGGAGGTCCGTGCCGTCATCACGGTCCAGCGCTCACAGGGCGCAACGGCCTACGCCCTGCGCAGCCGCCGCGTCCTCGGTCTCGCCGGCGAGTGATCGGCTGACGCCAACACCCGCTGCGCAGGGTCAGCTGTTCATCTGCGCACTGATTGCGTCGGCGCCGGCCTGCAGCTCATCGCGCCCGATGCCGGCGGTAGCGTTGGCGAAGTTGAGCTGGCTCATGTTGGTGGTGGGAATCACATGGAGGTGGGTGTGCGGCACCTCGTAGCCGGCGATGATCAGG
>JANOKQ010000669.1:0-1889 GCA_031419375.1 Acidimicrobiaceae bacterium | reverse complement strand
CAAGGCCGACCGCAAAGGTGTCGATGAGACACGCCGCGACCTCGAGCAGATGCTCGACCTGTCGGACCTGGCGCACGATACGTGGCGGCCGCCGATTCTGCCGGTGGTTGCTACCGATGGCAGCGGTGTGTCGACCCTGTGGGACACCGTGAACGAACATCGAGCCTTCATCCAAGGTTCCGGCGAGCTCGCCCGTCGTCGCCAGTTCCGGCTGCGCGAGGAACTGCGCGAGATCGTTGCTCGCCGGCTGGAGCAGCGGGCGCGGGCGATCACCACCGGCGAGCGATGGGAGCAGCTTCATCAGCAGGTGCTCGAACGCAGCCTCGACCCGTGGGGTGCAGCCGACGAGATGCTCGACGGCGTCGGTGGGTGACGCGTCGCACTGGCTCGGGCCGTTGCCGCGCCAGCTCCGACCTGGAGCTATCCGCCAAGTATCGGGCGTGGGTGGCCGCCACGGCTAGGTTCGAGGCCCATGGCCGACCTCGTGCTCCTCGAACGCCGTGACGATGGTGTTGCCCTCGTCACGCTGAACAACCCCAAGGTGAATGCACTCTCTCAGGAACTGCTGGCTGATCTGGCCGAGGTTGTGGCCGAACTGGCGAGAGATCTGCCGGGCGCGGTGGTCATCTCCGGGGGAGAGAAAATCTTCGCCGCGGGTGCCGACATCAGCCAGTTCGGTGGCAGCTCCGAAGCCAAGCGGATCGGGCTCGGGTTTCACACCGCCCTCGACGCGGTCGCTGCGCTGCCGCGGTTCGTGATCGCTGCGGTGAGCGGCTACGCGCTCGGTGGTGGGTGTGAGCTCGCGCTCGCGTGCGACTATCGCGTCGTCAGCGAGCGGGCGGTTTTCGGTCAGCCCGAGGTGTTGCTCGGGATCATCCCCGGTGGTGGCGGCACACAGCGCCTGGCCCGCCTGGTGGGGCCGAGTCGTGCCAAAGAACTGATGATCACCGGGCGACAGGTCAAGGCCGACGAGGCGCTGCGGATCGGCCTGGCCGATGAGGTCGTGGCCCCCGAGGTCCTTCACGACCGGGCGCTGTCGCTGGCGTCTGAGGTGGCCCGCGGCGCCCTGGCCGCCCAAGCGATCATCAAACGTGCTGTCGACCAGGGCCTGGACCGTTCGCTCGCCGACGCCTTGCTGCTCGAGCGGCAACTGTTCACCGACGTGTTCAACACCGACGACAGCCAGATCGGTGTGAAGAGCTTCCTGGCGAGCGGCCCCGGTCGGGCCGAGTTCACCGGCCGCTGATACGTCAAGAACCGGTCAAGAACCGGTCAAGAACCGGTCAAGGACTCGTCAAGCATCGTCAAGAACCGGTCAAGGGCTCGTCAAGAAGGTGTCAAGGGCTTGGTCAGGTCGCCCAGGCGGCACGTCCGAGCTCGACGGGAGAGACGAGCGAGGCGTGGACCGGCAGCACGCGCACCGTGATCCCGTAGGGGCCCGCAGCATCGACGTGGTAGGTGGCGGAGTAGGTGCCGTTGTCGAGATGGGTCATCGCCACGATCGACGGCCGACCTATGAAGTCACCAGACGAGCCGATCGGCCCGTGGATCAACTGCACCTCGACATCGCCGGTCGACAACGATCCCAGTTGGACCTGTGCCCGCGCCGGGCGCGAATCGCCCTCGTGGGCGGGGCTGGTATCGGCATCGACGCTGGTGACCTGAACCGCAGGCCATGCCGCGATGGTGGCCTGCTTCCACGCGGCCAGCGAGCGGGCCTGCGCCCAATCGCCCGCCGCAATGGCGTGTGCGCTGGCTGCGGCGGGCTCGTACAGTGCCGTCGTGTACTGGCGCACCATTCTGGCGGCGGTGATGAACGGGCCGAGCGACATCCAGTTGTGCTTCATCGTGTCGTTCCATCCGTGCGGGATGCCCGCGCCGTCGCGGCG
>JANOKQ010000668.1:0-9451 GCA_031419375.1 Acidimicrobiaceae bacterium | reverse complement strand
CGACTCACCGCCGCCGCGCCTATCCGTGTGAGACCCCCTGCGTATGGTGCTCAGTGGCTTCCCCCGCCCAATCCACACACTGCCTTTCGGAGGTTGCCATGTCGCGCCACCACACTGTCCCTCACGTCCCGCGGGCGTATCGCGACCCGATCAACGGTCCCGACGACGCCATCGCCCTGCTCTCGGTCGCCATCGCCGAACCGCTGTGCTACGAGACCATTGCCATTGCACTCGACGACCGACGCTGCGGCGGCACCATCACCGTCGTGTCCGACACCGTCAATCCCGATGCCGTCGTCGACGTCACCGAGGTGATGTGCATGGCGATGTGTCAGAACCCTTCGATCCATTCGCTGCTGATCGCCTCAGTTCGTCCGGGCGGGGCCGTGTGCCCCGGCGACGTGGACCGCTGGCTCGAAGCCAGCGCAATTGCCGATTCCTTTGGTCTCGAGCTGCTCGAGTGGTTCGTGATCGGCCCCGCCGGCATCGAGTGCCCGCGTGATCTTTTTGGCGAACCCGCCCGCTGGTGACCTGGCCGTGTGCTTCTGCCCGTCAGGTTCGGGGTCAGGTTCGGGGTCAGCGTCAGGTTCGGGGTCAGCGTCAGATTCGTGCCCGGCGCTGCGCTGGGCTCAGCCGCAGACCGGCCCCGCGCAGGGCGCGCACCAGTTCGCGGCTCGGTGTGGCCACCGCCCCAGCGGCCAGCATCTCGGCGTGGTAGTCCTCCGGCACGTCGTAATGGTCGCCCTGAAATCCGTGCAGCGGAATGCCCACACTCGCGGCAAATGCATGCAGTTCGTCGAGGCTTTCGTCGCTCACCAGGTGCGACCACCGCCGACCGCGGAACCACCACCTCGGCTCGTCGATCAGCACGGTCACCGCGCCAGCCTCGCGCACCCGCCCGCAGCCCATGTGTTCCTCGTGCCCGGCCAATCTGGAGCGACCGCGTGTCGAGAAACGCACCGCCACCGTGGCTTTCTCGACACGCCACCGCTCCACAGGCCGTTCCACCAACCCACCCCGCCCGCAGCCCACGTGTTCCTCGCGCCCGGTCCGCATGCATACGCTGCCGGCGTGTCGATGTCCACAACCGAAGCCGAGGTCGAGGTCCGCCAGGCGTGGTACCGGGTGGTCGGCACGGGCCGTGCGGCAGACCTCGAACACCTGCTCGCACTGCACCGCGAGCCGCACCGGCACTACCACACCGCCATGCACGTGACGTGGGTTCTGCGTCACGTCGCCAGCATCACCGCGGCCTGTACGGTCGACGATGTCGGCGTGGTCGAGGCTGCGGCACTGTTCCATGACGCGATCTACGATCCGCGCGCCAGCACCAACGAAGCCGCCAGCGCCACCCTCGCCAGCGACGTCCTCACTGCGGCCGGGTGGGCGGCGAAGCGTTGCGCCACCGTGGAGCAACTGATCCTTGCCACCGCGCATCAACCGGCCACCTCGCACGGCACCGCCGCCACTGTGCCGGCTACCCCGTCACTCGCCGAACGGGTGCTTGTCGACGCCGATCTGGCGATCCTTGGCAGCGACCCGGCCAGCTACCGCGCGTACGCCAACGGGGTCCGCGCCGAGTACGCCCACGTCGCCGAACCCGAGTGGGTGGTGGGGCGCAGCGCGTTCCTGCGCGGGATGCTCGCCCGGCCGGGCATCTTCTCCACCCCGCCGATGCACAACCGTGAGGTGCGCGCCCGGGCGAACCTGTCGGGCGAACTGACCGGCCTCAGCCCGAGCATTGATGGGACTGCGACGGATGATTGACTGGGGGCCGTGACCCAGATCGAAACCATGCCGGCACGCACCGACCCCGGTCTCGACACCGACCACGTGCTCCAGACCGGTGAGCCGAAAGCAGCCCACATCGTCAAGACCGATCCCGGCGAGAGCGCGGCGGCCAAGGTGCTCGAAGCGCGCATCTACGGCACCCCGCTGGAGGCGCTGTGCGGTCACGTGTGGGTGCCGAGCCGCGACCCGAAGCAGCTGCCGCTGTGCGAGGATTGCAAATCCATCTACGCGGCATACCGGGCGTTCAACGACGGCCTCAACGATCAACCCGCCGACTAACCGCACCCACACTGGAACGCACAGGAGCACAGGCATGATCATCATTTCCGGCACGATCTCGATCGACCCGGCATCGCGCGACGCATTCCTCGCCGCGTCAGCACCATTGCAGAAGGCCACCCGCGATGAGGAGCCCGGTTGCCTGGCGTACGTGTTCTCGGCCGATCCGGTGGAGCCCGAGCAGATGGCGGTGTATGAACTGTGGAGCGACGCAGCATCTCTGGAAGCGCACTTCTTGCACCCCAACTTCACCAACACGCGGGCATTGTTCGGCCAGTACGGCTCCCGCGACGCGGTGGTGCGCAAGTACCGCACCGACGCGGACGCTCCGGTGCACAACGCCCAGCGCATCGCCACCGCGAGCTTCGACGACGCCTGATCCGCCACGAGTCCCGACATCGCCGTGGACGGTCTGCGTATCCGCGAGGCAGCGCGGGCGGTGCTGCTCGACCCCGATGACCGGGTGCTGCTCGTGCGGTTCGAGTTCCCCGGCGACATCCGCCGCTGGGCGCTTCCCGGCGGCGGCGTAGAACCCGGCGAGTCGCATGTCGACGCGCTCCACCGGGAACTGCGCGAGGAGACCGGCCTCGTCGGTGCGGCGATTGGCGTACACATCTGGACACGCCTGCACATCGTCGCGTTCCTCGACGGCCGACACGACGGCCAACGCGAAACCATCCACCTCGTGCGCACGTCGTCGTTCGAGCCGCAGCCGACCCACTCGTGGGAGCAGTTGAACGCCGAGTACGTGTTCGAGCTGCGATGGTGGAGCGTCGACGAGATAGCGGGCAGTAGCGAGACCTTCGTCCCCGCCGGACTCGCAACGCACCTGCGCGCGCTGGCTGACGAGGGTCCGCCGAATTCTCCCGTCGATGTGGGCATCTGACGCGTAGCCTGCGTCCGTGCCTGATCCTTCCACGATCGCTGCATTTGCAGTTGCTGCAGTGCTGCTGCTGGTCATTCCTGGCCCCGCTGTCATCTACATCCTCAACCGCAGCGTCAGCGACGGTCGCCAGGTAGGCCTCGCCGCTGTTGCCGGGCTCGAGCTCGGCAACCTGGTGCATGCCCTCGCCGCAGCAGCAGGACTATCAGCGGTGCTGGCCACATCGGCCGCCGCGTTCACCATCGTCAAGTGGCTCGGGGCCACCTATCTCATCGTCGTGGGAATCCGCACGCTGTTGCGGCCCGCTCCGCCGCTGGCCGCCGACCGGGCAACGATCAGCCCTCGGCGGGCGTTCGCCCAGGGGGTGGTGGTGAACATCTTGAACCCCAAGGTGGCGCTGTTCTTCCTGTCGTTCCTGCCACAGTTCATCCACCCTGACGACGGTGGTGTCGCGACGCAGGCTCTCGTGCTCGGATTGGTGTTCGTCGCCATCGGCTGCCTCACCGACAGCGCCTACGCGATGCTGGCGAGCGGCCTGCGCGAGGTGTTGCTGCGCGGCAAGACCCTTCCCATCGTGCGCCGCTGGGTGGCCGGAACGGTGTTCATCGGCTTGGGCCTCGTCGCCGGAACCGCCTCGGCCTGAACCCCCTCGGCTGAAGCTCCTCGGCCCTGAACCTCCTCGACGGGCAGCGCCTCGGTCCGAACCGGATACCGCTCTGGCCCAAGGACGCGGTGTCGCCGCCGAGGTCGGCGACGAGGCGTCGGTGCTGTCGCTGCACGGCCACGACGACCCCACCATCGCCCCGCCGAACACCTGCCTCTGGCTCGCCCCGTAAGCCAATGATCTGGGCAGGATTCCTCTCGGATTCCGAGAGGAATCCTGCCCAGATCTTGTGATGCGGCGGGCTAGCGGAAATCTCGGCTGGCGTTGCTGGCGGGGACGGGGAGAGGCACGAGTTGTTCGGCGACGACGTTGACAACACCTTCGCTGCGTTCGAGGCGACCGCGGATGAGCAGCGCCGGCGCTTCACGGGCGACCGCCCGGTGCCGCGCCCAGCAGCCCTTGGAGATGACGATGTTGATCAGCCCGGTTTCGTCTTCGAGGTTCATGAACGTGGTGCCCCGCGCGGTCATCGGCCGCTGGCGATGCGTGACCACACCCGCCACCAGCACCCGCGAACGAGGCTCACCCGTATGCAGATCGACCGCGGTCACCACTCCCCGCTCGCGCAGCGCGGCGCGCAGGAACTGAGTGGGGTGCCCGGTGGGCGCTATCCCCGTGGCCCACAGGTCGGCCACTGCGGTCTCCATCTCGTCCATCCCCGGCAACGGTGGCGCGTGGAGGCCGGTAACGATGCCTTCGAGCCTGCCGGGGCGTGACTGCACGGCAGCACCCGCCTGCCACAGCGCATCACGTCGTTCGAGCCCGAAGCACGAACCGAACGCACCGGCGGTGGCCAACGCTTCGAGCTGCGCCTGCGACAGTTGCGGCACACTGCGCACCAGGTGCTCGACCGAGCGGTACGGCCGGCCGGCCTCGATCCGTTCGGCAAGCTCGGCGCCGATGCCACGCACCGAACCGGTCCCGAGCCGCACCGCCACCTCGCCGACCGAACCGACGCACGGCTCCAGCGTCGCCTTCGCGAGCGACGCGTTGAGATCGGGGGTGTGCACCACCACGCCGTGGCGGCGGGCATCTTGCACCAACGAATGCGGGCTCCAGAAGCCCATCGGCTGCGCGTTGAGCAACGCCGCGCAGAACGCGGCGGGCTCGTGGAACTTGATCCACGACGACGAGTACACGAGGTAGGAAAAGCTCACACTGTGCGATTCGGGGAAGCCGTAGTTGGCAAACGCAGCCATCTTCATGAAGATCTCGTCGGCCACCTCGCCGGCGATGCCCCGCTCGGCCATCCCCGCGTACAGGCGGGTCTTGAGGTGCTCCATCCGCGCCCGGCTGCGTTTGGAACCCATCGCCTGTCGAAGCTGGTCGGCCTCGCTCGGGGTGAACCCGGCAACGTCGATGGCCATCTGCATCAGCTGCTCCTGGAACAGCGGCACCCCGAGCGTCTTGCCGAGCGAGTTCTCGAGCAGCGGATGCAGATAGGTGACGGGCTCCTGACCGTTGCGGCGGCGGATGTAGGGATGCACCGAACCACCCTGGATCGGGCCGGGGCGGATCAGCGCGACCTCCACCACGAGGTCGTAGAACCGGCGCGGTTTGAGGCGCGGCAGCGTGGCCATCTGCGCCCGGCTCTCGATCTGGAACACCCCCACCGTGTCGGCCCGGCACAACATCGCGTACACGTCGTCTTCTTGGGGGATGGTGGCCAAATCAACCTCGTAGCCGCGGTGCTCGCGGATCAGGTCGACCGCGTAGTGCAACGCACTGAGCATGCCCAGGCCGAGCAGGTCGAACTTGACCAGGCCCGCCGCGGCGCAGTCGTCCTTGTCCCATTGCAACACGCTGCGGCGGTCCATCCGCGCCCACTCCACCGGGCACACCTCGATCACCGGGCGGTCGCAGATGACCATCCCGCCGGAGTGGATGCCGAGGTGCCGCGGCGCATCCTCGATCTGGGCCGCCAGCTCCAGCACCGATGCCGGGATGTCGTGGTCGGGCTGGCCTGCGGTGGTAGCCACGTTGCCCCACGCGTCGACCTGCTTGCTCCACGCATCCTGCTGGCCGGGGGCGAACCCGAGGGCGCGAGCCATGTCGCGTACCGACGAGCGAGCCCGGTAGGTGATGACATTGGCCACCTGCGCGGTGTGGTGCCGCCCGTAACGCTGGTACACGTACTGGATGACCTCTTCGCGGCGGTCGCTCTCGATATCCAGATCGATGTCAGGCGGGCCGTCGCGCTCTGGGGACAGGAACCGTTCGAACAACAACCCGAGCGACACCGCATCGGCTTTGGTGATGCCGAGCGCGTAACAGGCGGCACTGTTGGCCGCGCTGCCGCGACCCTGGCAGTAGATGTTGGCCCGGTTGCAGAACTCGACGATGTCCCACACCACCAGGAAGTAGCCGGCGAACCCGAGCCCGTCGATGACGCCGAGCTCGTGGTCGATGGTGCGCCACGCCCTGGCGCGCACCGACAGGTCTTCATGCGCAACCGGCCGGTCGCCATAGCGACGCCGGGCCCCGGCCTCGACGAGTTGGCGCAGGTACTCCATCTCGGTCAGCGGACGGCTGACACCATCGGCACCGGCGGGGCCGGGCGGGCACGGATACGGCGGCAGCTTCGGCGCTACCAGCGACAGGTCGAATGCTGCCGCCCGGCCGATCTCGGCGGCCAGCTCGACAACACCCGGGTAGCGCAGGAATCGCCGCGACTGCTCGGCCCCGCTGCGCAGGTGCCCACCCGACGCAGCCGGTAGCCACGGGTCGAGCTCGTCGAGGCTGCGCCGGGCGCGCACCGCGGCGATTGCCGTAGCCAGGCGGCGCTGCCCCGGCACGGCGTAGTGCACGTTGTTGGTGGCCACGCAGGCCAGGTCGTGGCGGGCGGCCAGCTCGGCGAGGGCGTCGTTGCGGGCCGAGACGAGCGGGTCGCCGTGATCCCACAGCTCGACCACCACCCGGTCGCGCCCGAACAGCTCGACAAGATGGCTCAGCTCGCGACCCGCTGCACGCGGTCCCTCGGCCATCAGTGCCGCCGGAACCGCGGCCTTGCGGCATCCCGTGAGGACCCACCAGTGGCCGGCACCGGTGTCGGCCAGATCGGCGAGGGTGAACTGCGGCGACCCTTTCTCGCCGGCCAGGTGACCGAGGCTCAGTGCCCTGGCGAGGCGGGTGTAGCCGGCCGGGCCGTCAGCGAGCACCAGCAGGTGCTGGCCGTGCGGATCGGGGGCGTGGCGCTCGCCGTCGGTGGCGACCCGCACCTGCTGATGTGTGTCCGCCTCGCTACGGGCAACTCGATCACAGGGTACGGCTGCAGCGAGCGTGATCTCGGCCCCGAACACGGTGGGCAGGCCAACTGCTCGGGCGGCTTCGGCGAAGCGGACCACTCCGTACAGTCCGTCGTGATCGGTGATCGCCAGCGCCTCGAGACCAAGCCGGGCGGCTTCTTCGGCAAGCTGCTCGGGATGCGACGCCCCGTCGAGGAACGAAAAGTTGGAGTGGCAGTGCAGCTCGGCAGAGGGCACGTATCCGGTGTCGGGGCGCAGCAACGGCCGCGTCGCATCGGCATCAGCGGGCAGCTGGTACGGCTGACGCTTGCGGCCGAGAGCCGGACCGTCACCACCGGCGTTCCACGATGCCGATCCCGGGGCGCGCCCATCGCGGCCACGGTCGGAGAGCAGCTGCTCCAGATCTCTCCACGGCACATCCGGATTGTTGAACCCCACAGACAACCAAGACTATCGAACGTACGTACGCTTTTTCACGGATCGGTGGGACCCGGCAGGATTTGGGCAGGAATCGTTTCGGTTTCCGGGAGGAATCCTGCCCAGATCGTCAGTGCCAGGCCCGAACGGGTTCAGGTGCCGAGCAGTTCCGGTTCGATCGTGGTGGCGTGGCTGACGGTGACCGGCGTTTCACGCAACTCGTCGGCGGTGAGGAGGCATTTCGACATGTGGCCGGGGGCAAGCTCGATTTCGGGCGGATCGATCACGTCGCAGACACCGGGCATGAAGCGGTGGCAGCGGGTGTGGAACACGCATCCACTCGGCGGGTTGGCCGGGCTCGGGATCTCGCCCTTGAGCGGAATTCGGTGATGGGCTTCACCGTCGATGCTCGGTACCGCCGACAGCAACGCCTCGGTGTAGGGATGGTTCGGCCCGGCGAAGATCTGCTCGGTGGTGCCCATCTCCATGATCCGCCCGAGGTACATCACCGCGATCCGGTCGGCCAGGTAGCGGACGACGCCGATGTCGTGGGTGATGAACAGGTAGCTGGTGCGCTCGTCGTTCTGCAGGTTGGCCAGCAGGTTGAGGATCGCCGCCTGCACCGACACATCGAGCGCACTGGTCGGTTCGTCGCACACCACGATGCGCGGGTCGCCAGCGAACGCACGGGCAATCGCCACCCGCTGCTTCAGCCCCCCCGACAACTGTCGCGGCCGCATATCCAGGTGACGCTCCGACAGGTGCATCGCCGCGGCGAGCTCACTGACCTTGCGATCGGCCTCGGCACTCGAAACACCGGTCAGCTTGGTCATGGACCGCTTGAGGATCCGCCGGACCGTCCACATCCGGTTCAGCGCCGAATCCGGGTTCTGGAACACCATCTGGAACGCCCGGATCGACTCGACATTGCGATTCGTGGCCTTCGACTGCACCACCTCGCCGTCGAGGCGAATGTCACCGCCCGCATCGAGTTCGTGGAGGCCGAGCAGCGTTTTGGCCAGCGTGCTCTTCCCGGAGCCGGATTCGCCGACGAGCCCGAGCGTCTCGCCCTCACGGAAACCAAGGTCGATGCTGACGAGCGCCGGCACGTCGTGACCGCGCTGGCGGAAGGTCTTGGATACTGCGGCCAATTCGACGATGGTCTCCGTACCGATCGAGAAATCGGTGTTCTCGTGGTCCGGTTTGGGCATCTGCCCGATCCGGTCCGGGTGATGGCAGCGGGTCCACTGCCCGTCGGTGATCATCACGACCGGCGGCACTTCGGTGCGGCACACGTCGTCGGCGAGGGGGCATCGGTCGACGTACACGCAGGTGGGCAACGGCGTGCCGATCTGGGGCAGGTTACCCGGAATCGTGTAGAGCGCCCGATCGGTCTTGCGGATCCCGTGACGCGGGATCGAGTTGAGCAGGCCCACCGTGTACGGATGCTGCGGGGCGTCGAACACCTCCCGGGCGTTGCCCTCCTCGACGATCTTGCCGGCATACATCACCCCGACCCGGTCGCACATCGTGCGGATGACGCCGAGGTTGTGGGCGATCAGCAGGATCGCCGCGTTGGTCTCCGAGCGCAGGTCGCGCACGAGGTCGAGCACCTCGGCTTCAACGGTCGCGTCGTGGCCGGTGGTCGGCTCGTCGAGCACGAGCAGCTTCGGGTTGCTGGCGAGCGCCATGGCGATGACGACGCGTTGCAGCATCCCGCCCGACAGCTGGTGCGGGTAACAGTCGAGCACCCGGTCGGGGCCGGCGATCTTCACCCGGCGAAGCGCATCGTGGGCACTGGCCTTGGCTTCCGCCTTCGACTGGCCGAGGATGCGGAACGACTCGGCGACCTGACGGCCGACCCGCACCGTCGGGTTCATCGCCTGGACCGGATCTTGGTACACCATCGACGCCGTCGTGGCGCGGAACTCGCGCAGCTGAGCCGCCGACATCGCCGTCACGTCCTTGCCGTCGGCGAGCACGCGGCCGCTTTCGATCACGGCATTGCTCGGCATGTAGCGCATCGCTGCGTACGCGGTGGTCGACTTGCCGCAGCCCGATTCGCCAACCAGCCCGTACGCCTCGCCCGGGCGGATGCTGAACGACACGCCACGCAACACCGCGCGGGGAACGCCGCGGACCTTGTAGGACAGGTACAGATCGTCGATCTCG
>JANOKQ010000667.1:0-2995 GCA_031419375.1 Acidimicrobiaceae bacterium | reverse complement strand
CCAAGTTCGTCAAGCAGTACGCCACCATCGGACAGACCCTCCTCGACGCTGCCAAGACCTTCCGTGAAGAAGTCGACAGTGGCGCCTATCCTGCGCCCGAACACGAGTACGGGGCCTGAGAGTCCCGGCGGTTCAGAGCACCGGGACGACGGCGGTTGGGCGTCCGCTGGCAACGGTATACGGCGAGTGATCACAACCAACACCAGCGACGCGCCCACGATCACGGCGAACGACCAGCGCAGGTTGTGTAGGTCGGCGACGAAACCCACCACGACTGGGCTGACGAGCCCGCCGAGGCGTTGACCGACCGATCGCCCCGAGGCCGACTCCCGCTGCGTTACCGGGCAGCCGGGCGGCCATGCCGTACAACTGCGGGAAGATCACCGAGACACCGAGCCCCCAGACGGCGAACCCCACGAGCGCCAAACCGAGCCATGGGGACACGATCACCACGAGCGCCCCGAACAGTGCCAGGACCACCGCCCCGTCAAACACTGCTCGGTCGCCGAAACAGTCGACCACATGATCGCCGCCGAGCCGGCCGATGAGCATCGCAGTTGCGAACACGACCGTCGCCGCCCTGGTTGCACGGCTGACGTTGAACACGTCGCGCAGCATCACTGCGCTCCATTCGTTGGGGGTGTTCTCCACCCACGCAATCGCGAACGCCATCACCGCCATCGCCACCATCACGTGGGTGACACCACGCCGCGGCCGCCGTCCGGGCTCCGCCTCGACCGGTGCCGGTGCCGGGGGGTCGGATGGGTTCAGCCAGCGGCGGACGACGAGCAACGTGACGAGCAGCACCGCCGAGACGGCCACGAGGTGCACGCCGAGGCCGATCCGGGTGGCTGCGGCGATCGAGCCGACGACTGCCCCGGCGACGAAGCCGAGGCTCCAGCCGCCGTGCAGGCGCTGCATGATCGACCGACCGAGACCATCTTGGACGATGACCCCCTGGGTGTTCATCGCCATGTCGTTGAGCACGTCAAGCAGACCGATCGCGGTGAGTACCGCGGCGAGCGCGAACGCCGATGGGAGCACCGCGATGAGCGGCACGACCAGCGACAGCAGCGGTGCCGCCAGCAGCACCAGCCGCCGGCTGTCCAGGCGGATGAGCAGCCTGGCCACGAAGAACGAGCCGATCCCGCCGCCGCTCCCGCCGCCGATCAGCGATGCTCCGAGCCCGCCGTTATCGAGACCAAGGCGGTCGCGCACCTCCGGCACGCGGGGCAGCCAGTTGGAGTAGGCGGCCCCGTTGACAATGAACAGCACCCCGACGGCGGCTGCGTTGCAGTTCGTCGGGAGGGCTACGGCGGGTGGAGAAACGTCAGTCGGCGAAGTCATGACGTGCTCGGGCACGATACCGGCCGACACTGCGCGGGGCGGCCGTTCAGTATGGTCTACGACATGCCCGCAGCATCCCGTTCGACGAACCGCGGCCCTGCACACGTGGTGGTCGTGGGGGCGATCAACGTCGACCTGGTGATCGAGGCGGAGCGCCTGCCCCGCCCTGGCGAGACGGTGGTCGGTGCGGGCGTGCAACATCACGGTGGCGGCAAGGGCGCCAACGCTGCCGTCGCGGCGGCGCGGGCCGGCGCGTCGGTTCGTCTGATCGGCGCTGTCGGCGCTGACGACACCGGCACCGCAGCACTGGCCGAACTGCGTGCCGAGGGCATCGATGTCACCGACGTGGCCGTCCTCGCTGGTACGCCGACGGGGGTCGCACTCATCGTGGTCGATCCGCAGGGCGAGAACCAGATCGCCGTTGGTGCCGGGGCCAACGCCGCACTCAGCGTTGCGCACGTGACGACCGCGCTCGGGCGGGCGTTGCCGGACGCGGGGTGCGTTCTGGTGAGCACCGAGATCCCGGGCGACGCGGTCGCTACGGCTATCGCCGCAGCGGTCGACGCCGGTGTGACGTGCATCCTGAATCCGGCACCGGTGATTCCCGTCGTGTCCGACCTGGTGGCGCTCGGCCCGGTCCTCACCCCCAACCGCACCGAGCTTGCCGACATCGCCGAGGCGCTGAATTTCGCCGATGCCGGCGGCGATCAGTTGCCGCTCGAAACACATGCCCGCGAACTCAGCGCGCGCACTGGCGCACCGGTGATCGTCACCCTCGGCGCCGACGGGGCACTACTGGTCGCCGACGGCGTCGCCGAGCGCATCCCCTCGCCGCCGGCAGTGGTGCGCGACACCACGGGTGCAGGCGACACGTTCAACGGCGTGCTCGCTGCCCGCCTCGCAGCCGGAGACGACCTGCGGGTAGCGGTTCGAGCAGCCGTGGCCGCAGCCTCCCACTCCGTCACCCAACCAGGAGCCAGATCCTCCCCGACGTGATGATCTGGGCAGGAATCCTCTCGGAAGCCGAAACAAATGCTGCCCAGATCTTGGGTGGCGGGGCTACTCGGGGGGGTACAGGCGGGCTCGGCCGAGGCGTTCGAGGCAGGCTTCGGCGCTCCATGGCAGCATCGTCGAGCCGAGTCGGGCGTCGCGGTACATGCGCTCGAGCGGCAGATGCTTCAGCATCGCTTGACCGCCGCACACCCTGATCGCCGTCGAGGCGACCTCGGCCGCGTGCTCCATCACCGTGACCGACGCGGCCCAGCCGGTGATCATCTCCGCTTCGCTGGGGTCGATCGCCGCGTTGTCGATCGCGTGGTACAGCAGCGCCCGGGCCTGTTCGTGGCGGAGCTGCATCTGCGCCCACCCCTGCTGCTTGATCGGATGATCTCGACGTGCGCCCGTTGTCTGCCCCGGCATGTCGCCGCGCAGGTAGGCGGCAACCGTGTCGAGGATTCCGCCGGTCAATCCGAGGTACGCCGGGCACAGCGACAAGAACAGCCACGGGTAACGCAGCGCAGCCTGGTTGTAGGCGCCCGGCGGCATCCACTCGTTCGCCGCAGGCACGAACACATCGCTCATCAGCAACGTGCGTGACACAGTGCCGCGCATGCCGAGCGGATCCCAGTCGTCCACGATCGACACGCCG
>JANOKQ010000666.1:0-4800 GCA_031419375.1 Acidimicrobiaceae bacterium | reverse complement strand
TTCATCCGAGTCCCCGCGAGCACTCGGGTCGGCCGGGCACGCTCGGATGCGGGCGCTGCCGTCGGTGCAAAAACCACCGCGGTGGGCACGTGCCGGCGGGCAACAATGGCGACATGACGCATCCGTTGGCGGCACTGTGGCCCTTGTTCGACCTCCGGGTGGTCACGCCGCACCTCGAGCTGCGCTACGTGGACGACACATTGGCGCATGAACTTGCCGGGCTCGCCGCTCGCGGCGTCCACGACCCGGGGTTCATGCCGTTCCTGATTCCGTGGACCGACGTCGATCCCCCACAGCAGCAGAGAAACACGTTGCAGTGGTACTGGCGCTGTCGCGCCGAAACGTCGCCGACCAAGTACCACCTCCCGTTTGCGGTCATTGCTGACGGTGCCGCGATCGGGACCTCGAGCCTTGACGCCACCAACTTCGCGATGCTGCGCCAGTTCGAAACAGGGTCGTGGTTGGGGCTCGAGTACCAGGGACGTGGGTTTGGCCGGGAACTGCGTGTCGCAACGCTGCAACTCGGATTCGACGGACTCGGTGCCACACTCGCCACGACCGGAGCGTTCACTGACAACGCCGCCTCCCTTGGGGTGACGCGTCGCCTCGGCTACACCCCGACGGGCCGGGCGCGCAGGGTCCGGCGAGACGACGTCACCGAAACCCTGCAGTTCGAGATGAACGTGGAGCACTGGCGCACTGACGTCCGTCGAGACGACATCACCATCCATGGCCTTGCTGCATGCCGGGACCTGCTCGGCCTGCCGCCATCGTAACAGCGGGCGGGCGCGCCTGGGCTACAGGCCGCGGCCGTCGAGGTAGCCGTTGCCGCTGGTGCCGTCGACGGTGATCGTCTGGCCCGTCGTGATGCGCACGGTGCCACTGACCGAGCCGACCACGGATGGGATGTTGAACTCGCGAGCGACGATCGCGCAGTGGCCCGTTTTGGTCTGAATCGAGTGAACGGACGTCTCCGAGGTCGAGCAACCAGCGACTGAAAAAACCACCACCAAAGTCATCAGAGTAAACTTGTTCAGTGCTAAGCACCTGCTGAAGCGACCATGCGACAATTCGATCAGCATGAACTTGAACTTGCTCCACGAGTTGTGGCTTGCGCTGGATAGACAGCATAGAAGTTGACCAACGAGGCACCGTAACACGAGACTGTTTGCTGTAACGACCGTCCCCATTCTAGCCCTCACATCCGCCAAAAGACACACCAGGCGGCCACTGACGTTGTCACGAGTGCGGTATGACAGCTGCTGCATCGTGACGGATTCCCCCCCCACCATGAGTAAGTATCATTGCTGAGATAGTCGGCCATCATAGTATATCTTACCGTTCCCGTCACAGTCATATCCGCTCGTCGCATAATTTTGTGCGTACGTTCTCCATCCGTACGTCATCGCGGTGCCACTGGACACTTGTCCTTTCAAAATGCAGTTGAATCCCCCAGCTGAACCACTGGCGGTTCCGCACGTACCGTTAGGCCCACCGGCTTCGGGTCACACGCGGCCGTGGATAAACGGGCTGACGCAATCGTCTCGCCAGGCACGAATGGGCCTGGTTCTGACGCGCGAGGATCTGGACGGTGACCACCATCGAATACTTCGGCGCCCACCTCCACTTCTACCAGGGGTGTTCGGTGCCGTCCCAGCGGAGGAAACGGCCGCTGTCGGCGGGCGTCAGCCCGTCGATCAGATCGACGATCCGTTCGGCCGCTTCGTCGGCTCCGAGCGGCGCGTTCGCCGCGCCCATCTCGGTGCGCAAGTAGCCGGGGTGCAGCGCGATCGCGGTGATCCCATCGGCGCGCAACTGCCATGCCAACTTCACCGTGATCATGTTCAACGCAGCCTTCGAAACCGCGTAGCCGATGTCGCGGCCCATCGTCGCGCTCACCTCCATCGAGGCGATCTGCGACGACACGTTGACGATCCGAGGGCTCGCCGATTGACGCAACCCTGGCAGGACATTGCGGGCCAGCAACATCGGCCCGACCGCGTTGACGCGCACCTCGTCGAGCAGATGTTGGCCCGACAGCGTGAGCACGTCGCGCTGATCGTCGGCCGCGCCGAGCGAGCGAGCGTCGATCCCGGCGTTGTTGATCACGATGCCGACGGGCCGTGTGCCGATGGTGGCGACGAACGCAGCGATCGATTCCTCGTCGCCCATGTCGAGGGGATACACGTGTTCAGTCATACCGGCAAGTTCCGTTGCCGCAGCCGGCGTACGGCACCCGCCGATCACCGTGTGCCCGCGTTGTGAGTACACGCGTGCCAGCGCCAGACCAAGCCCCCGGTTCGCTCCGGTGATCACCACGGTGCTGGTTGTGTTGCTCGACGTGTTGCTGGTCATGCTGGTTCCTTCGACGTGTTGGCGGAATAGTCTCGTCCCTCATGAACGGACGGCGGCCCCGCATCGCGATTGGCGCGGGCATCATCATCGCACTCGCTGTTGCAACGATCGCAGTTCCGTCCACGCCTGTGTCGGTGCCGGTGGCGTCGGCGGCGGGCGGTACCTGCATCGCTGACACGAGCACCGCTGGGCTCAACGCGTTGTTCGCCGGACAGGTTGACGAGTACGTCGGACTCGACGCGTTACGTGCGTACCCCCTGCCCGACGGACGCACGCTGTGGCTGTTCCAGGATGCGTACTTCTCGCCCACCGGCGCGCCGATGGGCACGCTCGGCGCGGCCCGGTTCGCCCACAACGCTGCGCTCGTACAGACCGGCAACTGCTTCCACGCCCTGCACGGGCCAAGCACCGGCGGCGACCGCTGCCCGGGAGCTGGCACCGCCTCGTACGTTGGCGGGGCGCTCACCATCAACTGCACCAGATGGCTGTGGCCGATGGGTGGGGCGATGGGTGCCGATGGCTACCTCCACGTGTTCTACGCGATGTTCGGCAACGCGGTGGGTGCGGGGGCCGACCGGGGAGCGGCAGCCGACGGTGTGTGGATCGCCCGTATCGACCCGAACACGTTGCAAGTGGCCACCCTGCGACCCGCCCCCGACCATGACGGCACGTTGCTCTACGGGTGGTCGGTGCAGACCAGCGGGGCTCATACCTACCTGTTCGCCAACTCCTACGACCAGTTCAACCTGCCCGACCACACGTCGCCGACACCGTCGCGTACGTTCGTGGCGCGGGTGCCAGCGGGCCGCTTCGACCTGGGCCCCGAGTACTGGAACGGCCTCGCCTGGTCCGCCGACCGCGAGGCTGCGGTGCCGGTCGAGGTGCTCGCCGCCGGTTCGCCCGACCCGTCGACATCCGCGAGGTACTCGTTGCAACCGCGGCTGATCGACGAGGTGTGGGTCTCGGTCACCAAGATCGACGATTGGTTCGGCTCCGACCTGGCGATCGACACCGCACCCGCGCCCCAGGGGCCATGGACACGGGTGCGCACGATCGCGGTCCCGACCAAGACCCTCGACGGGACCACCAACAACTACCTGCCGCACCTGCTGCCATGGCGCTCGCCGCTCGGCAACCTGATGATCGCCGTGTCGCACAACGCATGGCGGATGAACCCTGTCGCCTATGCGAACCCGTGGCTGTACCGGCCGACCATCTTCGAAGTAGAAGCGCCCGCTGAGATGCCGTCGCTATCGCTCCCGCCGTCCACGCAGCCGCTTGGGTTCGTCCCGGCCAGCCCACAGCGGGCGCTCGACACCCGCAGCGGGGTGCCGCTCACCGCAGGTGAGGTCCGCCGGGTTCCGCTGATCGGTCTGGTCGCCGTCGGGGCCGAGGTTGCCGCGGTCAATCTGCTCGTGGTCGATCCGCTGGCGGATGGATTCCTCACCGCGTTCGACTGCGACCAGCCACGCCCGTGGGCCTCGAACCTGAACATCGCCGCCGACGCAACACAGGCCGCGTTCGCTCTCGTCGAACTGTCCGGGCGGGGCGAGATCTGCGTGTTCAGTTCCGCGCCGACCCATCTCGTCGTCGACATGTTCGGCAGCTACGTCGATCGCAACATCGCCGGGGCCAACAGCTTCACCAGTTCCGAACCACGCCGCCTGCTCGACACCCGCTTCGCCAGGGCCCGGACCACGCCTGGCGTCCCACTTCGCGTTCCCGTGGGGGTCGGGGTCACCGCGGCGGCGATCAACCTCGCCGCCACCGAGTCGCTCGCCGCGGGTTACGTCACCGCGTACCCGTGCGATCGACCCATCCCGGCAACGTCGAACCTCAACATCGGCGCGGCGCAGACGTTGAGCAACTTCGCCCAGGTCGCCGTCTCGGCCCAGGGTGAGCTGTGCGTGGTGAGCAACGTCGCCACCCACGTTGTGATTGATCTGGTCGGGCAGTTCTCGGCGGCGCCAGACGGCTGGTGGTACCGGGCCACCTCTCCGACGCGGCTCGTCGATTCACGCGTCGGCATTGGCGTCCCGGTGGGGCCGATCACCCGGTTCGTCTATGGCGCCCCGTCGACCCCGACCAACAGCGTCCCGGCGTTGACCGCACTGCCCGATTCGGCCATGGCACTCGTGGTCACCGCGGCCGCCGTCAACCCGCACGCCGACGGCTGGCTCACCGTCGCACCATGCAACCCAACGCTCGCCTACACCACGACAACGCTGAACACCACGGTGCTGCGCACGATGTCCAACATGTCGGTGGTCTCAATGCCCAGGGCAACGTTCCGCCACGTCTGCATGTTTTCGATGATGCCGGCCCATCACCTCCTCGACCTCAGCGGCTGGTACGAAGCGGCCTGACCGGGGGTTCAGTTCCAGTTGTAGAGCATGTAGTCGAGGTCGAGTCGGTCGCCGTACCAGCGGCCACCGATCAGATCCG
>JANOKQ010000665.1:0-3802 GCA_031419375.1 Acidimicrobiaceae bacterium | reverse complement strand
GTGTCGCACGGAGGGAGCAGTCGAAGCGAAGCGGAGGCCAGTCCCGACCAGCAAGCAGGGAAGCGCCAGCGACGAGTCGCACGGAGGGAGCAGTCGAAGCGAAGCGGAGGCCAGTCCCGACCAGCAAGCAGGGATTGACCTACGGGTCAAGTCGGCGGGTAGCGTTCACGACATGGCTGTCGAGATGGCGAATCGGTTCGAGAGTGTCCAACAGGTTCGAGACGGCCTGCGCGACGTGAACTACCTGGCAGACGATGGCATTGCCGGCGTCGCCTTTCTTGCCGACCGGCTCGGGAAGCCGATCCTTGTCGAAGGGCCTGCCGGAACCGGAAAAACGCAGCTCGCCAAGTCGATCGCCGAGATGACCGGCGCTCGCCTGATCCGTCTGCAGTGCTACGAGGGTCTCGACGAGAGCAAAGCGCTCTACGAGTGGAATTACAAAAAGCAGCTCCTGCGCATCCAGGCCGACAGGAACAGCGACTCGTGGAACGAGGTGCACGACGACATCTTCAGCCGTGAGTTCCTCCTCACCCGCCCGTTGCTGGAAGCGATCAGCGCCGACGACCCGGTGGTGCTACTGATCGACGAGGTCGACCGCGTGGAGGTCGAGACCGAGGCGCTGCTGCTGGAGATCTTGAGCGAGTACCAGGTGAGCATCCCCGAGCTGGGCACGATCACCGCCAAGCAGATCCCGATGGTGTTCCTCACCTCCAACAACACCCGCGAGCTGAGCGAGGCGTTGAAGCGCCGCTGCCTGTACCTCCACGTCGACTACCCAGACATGGCCCGCGAAAAAGAGATCGTGCTCACCAAGGTTCCGGGGGTGAGCAACAACCTCGCCGACCAGATCGCGCGCATCGTGCGCAGCATCCGCCAGCTCGATCTGAAGAAGGCACCGTCGGTCAGCGAGACCATCGACTGGGCACGCACTCTGGTGCTGCTGGGCATCGACCACATCGAAGCGCAGCAGGCCAAAGAAACCTTGCATGTGCTGCTCAAGTACCAGACCGACATCGCCAAGGCCGCCAAAGAGCTCTCCGTGGAGAGCTTGAAGTGATCCGGCTGGCAGCGGCGCGACGCTCCGAGGGCTGAGCGATGCTCGATCTGCTTGCCGGGTTCGTGACCGAGTTGCGCAACGCGGGACTTCCCGTTTCGCTTACCGAGAACCTCGACGCGATGGAGGCAGTGCAGCACATCCCGATCGAGGACCGGGAGGCGTTTAAGTACGCGCTCGGCGCAACGATGGTGAAGAACAACAGCCACTGGCGGGCGTTCGAGACCGTGTTCGAGGTGTACTTCAGCTTGCGCGGTCCCCAGTACAAGCTGAAAGACGGCGACGAAACCGACATCGACGAGATGTGGCGCGAGATGCAAGAGCAGATGCGCCAAGGCGAGGGCAAGGGTGCTGCGGGCGGCTCGATGGAGTCGCTCACGCAGGAAGAGATCGCCCAGATGTTGATGAACGCGCTGATGAACGGCGATCAGGCGATGATGCGTGCGCTGGCCCGTCAATCGGTGCAGCGGTTCGCCGGGATGGAACCCGGGCGGCCGGTCGGCGGCACCTACTACCTGTATCGCACGCTGCGTAACCTCGATCTGGACGGGATGCTCGAAAAGCTGATGGAGGCCAGTCGGCAAGAGGTCGGCGGCGAGTTGACATCGCTGGAGGAGCGACTGGAACGCGACGAGTACAGCGACCGGATCGAGCAGTTCAAGAAAGAGATCGAGGCCGAGATTCGCCGCCGCCTGGTGGCCGATCGCGGTGCCGAGGCGATGGCCAAAACGTTACGCAAACCGCTGCCCGAAGACGTCGAGTTCATGCATGCATCGCGCGACGAGATGCAGAACCTGCGCAAGGCGCTCGGCCCGCTCACCCGCAAACTGGCCGCCCGGCTGGCTCGCAAGCGTCGCCACGGCCGCAAGGGTCCGCTCGATTTCCGCAACACGGTCCGCCATTCGCTGAGCTACGGCGGCGTGCCGGCCGAGCCAAAGTTCAAGTATCCGCGTCCGGCCAAACCGGAGCTGATGGTGGTCGCCGACATCTCCGGTTCTGTTGCGGCGTTCGCCCGGTTCACACTGATGCTCGTGTATGCGATCCAGGGCCAGTTCTCCAAGGTCCGCTCGTTCGTGTTCATCGACGGCATCGACGAGGTGACGTCGTACTTCAAGAACACCGAGGACATCCAAGAAGCAATTCACCGCGTCAACACCGAGGCCGATGTGGTGTGGGTCGACGGCCACAGCGATTACGGTCATGCGTTCGAGGTTTTCTGGGAGCGGTACGGCAGAGACATCGGGCCGAAGACCACCGTGTTGTTGCTCGGCGATGCCCGCAACAACTACCACGCCAGCCAGGCCTGGGTGATCAAAGAGATCCAACAGAAAGCCCGCCACGTCTACTGGCTCAACCCCGAGCCGCGCAGCTACTGGAACACCGGCGACTCGATCGTCAGCGAGTACGGCACCCATACCGACGGCGTGTACGAATGCCGCAACCTGCGCCAGTTGGAGGCATTCGTCGAGAAGCTCGCGTGAGCGGGGCGGAGTCCGCGTGAGCTGGGCCGTGGTCGGGATCGCGCTCGAAGCGGCGCCACCGCGAACCCGGCGGTTGCTTGGCGTTGCGGTTGCCAGCAACTTCTTGGCGATCGGGATCATGCTTGCCGCGGTGCCTCGCCTGGCTCGCGAGGAACTGGGTGCCAGCCCGACGGCGGTGGGTACAGCGACGACGATCTTCTTTGCGGCGGCGCTGCTGACGCGGCCCATCGTCGGGCGCTTGATGGACCGGATCGGGCGGCGCCGGTTCTTGATCTGGCCGCTGGTGGTGATGACGGTGCTGACGCTGTCGATGACCGTCGCCGGCAGCGTGTGGGCGGTGATTGCGATCCGCTCGCTCCAGGGCGCGTTCGGTGGTTCCTTCTACACAGCGGCGGCGGTGGTCGCCACCGATCTCGCGCCGGCACATCAACGTGCGTCGGCGGTGGCCCGGCTGAGCTTGATGATCTACCTCGGCTTCGCGTTCGGCCCGTTCATCGGCGAGTTCCTCTTCGACCGGAGTTCGGCGTGGCCGTTCATCGTCGCCTCTGCCCTGCACGTTGTTGCGCTTGCCGTATCGACCCGGGTGCCCGAGACCCTGCGTGAACGCGAGCCGTCGGCCGAGGTGCATCCGACGCTGAGGCAGTTGCGTCGGGCGGTGCTGCGTCCGGGCCTGGCACAGCTGTGTGCCGGAGTTGGGTTCTCGAGCGTCGTCGCGTTCTTGCCGTCGTATTCGCGACAAATCGGGGTCGGCTCGTCCGGGCCGCTGTTCTTCACGTACGCCTGCAGCGCCCTCGTGGTGCGGTTGTTCAGCGGCCGGATGGCCGACCGGTTTGGTTACGTGGCCGTCGCTGCGCCGGGGCTGGCCACGTTCGGTTCGGGGATGGCGCTGATGGCGGTCGCATGGGAACCATGGGTGCCCTTCGCCGGGATCGTGCTGGTCGGGATTGGGTACGGGGCGTTGTTCCCTGCGCTGACCGCGCTGGCGGTTGCCCGCGCCCCGGACGAGCAACGTGGCGCAGCGCTCGGGGTGTTCTTGAGCTTCAACGATTTCGGTAATGCCGTTGCCGGCCCGTTGGCAGGAGCGGTCGCCGACGCCGCCGGGTTCCGCTGGGGGTACGGGATGCCGGCGATCATCGCCGTCGTGGGCCTCTCGATCGCCGTGACGCTTCGCTCGCCGCCGGTGTCTGCTCCCACCCCCGGCTCTACCGAGGCATCGCCTGCCGCCACCGGGCTCGCCTGAACCGCGCCACCCGCGGCCTCGCACGCC
>JANOKQ010000664.1:0-3671 GCA_031419375.1 Acidimicrobiaceae bacterium | reverse complement strand
GGATGCCGATGACGATGCCCATGCCGAGTGCGTAGGCGAGGAACACTGCGCTGCCGGCGATGAAGCTGGAGGACCGGAAGGTGGTGGTGGTGATCGCGAGGAACGGTCCGATGGTGCACGACAGGGAAGCGGTGGCGTAGGAGATGCCGAACAGGAACATCGAGGGCAGGGTGCCGTCGCTGCCGCCGCGCTGAAGTTTTGGGATCTTGAGGTTCGGTTGGCGTCCTGCGAGGAGCGCGATGCCGAGCGCGACGAGGCCGATGCCGATGACGACGGTGACCCACGGGAGTTTGTCCTCGACCGAGAGCGCGAGTGGGGTGACGATCAGTCCGAAGGTGCCGAAGACGACGACGAAGCCGGCGGTGAGCGCGGCAGACACGGCCAGCGCGCGGTCGACCGCGTTGGCACCGCCGGCGCGGTGCTCGCTGCCCAGGAACGCGGAGAGGTAGGCGGGGAGCAGCGCGAAACCGCACGGGTTGACCGTTGCAGCCATGCCGGCCGCGATCGCGAGTGCGTATGGACCGTCGAACATGTTCAGGACTCCATGGCGGTGCTCGGTCGGTAGGGCGGGTGGGAACCTTCGGCGCCGCCGCTGCCTGCGGGGAGGGTGGCGGCAGCGGCGGCAGCCGTGGGTTGGCCGTGCGCCTTGGGGGTTACCGGTTGGGCACGCACGGGGTGGGAACCCGGTGAGGTGCGACCCGCATTCCGGTGACGCGTGCGGCCGGGAAGTCGCCGGTGCGCTGCCGGGTTTCATCAACATGACGCTGAACATGTGCTCCTCCCGTCGCTTGCTGGCAACGATGACGGCGGCCGTCTTCATGCTGGCGGCGTGCTCCGCCGGCGACGACGGGGCGGCCTCGGTCGCGACAACCGTCGATCCTGGCCCGCAGCTCAACACGAAGTACGGCGATTCTTCCGTTCCGGCGGTGTCAGGGCCAGGAGAGGTCGTTGTCGAACAGGCCGTGGAGTCAGAGGTGGAGGACACGCCGTCGGGTCTGCTCGCGGCTCGTGGTGGGGACGTGGACGGGCTGCCGGAGCCGTTGGTGCCGCTCAGCGAACTGCGGTCGGGCGGTCCGCCACCTGATGGGATCCCACCCATCGACCACCCGAAGTTCATACCCGTGGCCGGTGTCGATTTCTTGGCCGAGAACGAGCCGGTGATGGCAGTCGACGTCGGCATCGACGCGCGGGCGTATCCGGTGCAGATCCTCATCTGGCACGAGATCGTCAACGACACCATTGGCGGCGTTCCGGTGGCGGTGACGTACTGCCCGTTGTGCAACTCAGCGGTCGCGTACGACCGCCGCGTCGATGGTCGGGTGATGAGTTTCGGAACGTCGGGGCTGCTGTGGAACTCGGCGCTGGTGATGTACGACCGCCAGACCGAGACGCTGTGGAGCCACTTCAACGGTGAGGCGATCGTCGGGATGCTCACCGGCACCGAACTGGAGACATTTCCGGTGGCGACGGTTCCCTGGGGTGTGTGGCGCGACGCCCACCCGGAGGGTCTGGTGCTGAGTCGTGACACCGGCTTCGACCGCGACTACGGATCGAACCCGTACCCCGGCTACGACGACATCACGAGTCAGCCGTTTCTGTTCGAGGGTGAGGTCGACGGTCGGTTCACGGCCATGACGCGCGTGGTCGGCATCGAACTCGAGGGGTCTGCCTTGGCTGTACCTCTCGTGTTGCTTCGCGAGCAGGGCGTCGTACCCGCGACCGTAGATGGCCAGGACCTGACGGTGTGGTGGGTGCCGGGCACGGCGTCGGCGTTGGACGAAGGCGCCATCGTCGACGGCGACGACATCGGCGCCACCGGTGTGTTCGTTCCCGTCGTCGACGGGAACGCGTTGACGTTCACGCCGTCGGGTGGCGGCTTCATCGATGACCAGACCGGCTCGACATGGAACCTTCTCGGGATGGCCGTAGCCGGACCGCTGGTCGGCCGACAGCTCGAGCCGGTGGAGCACGTCGACACCTTCTGGTTCGCATGGTCGGCGTTCCGGCCCGACACCGCTGTCGCGGCCAGCGCCTGATCCCTTCGCGCTATGCACGATGTGCTGTTTCCCGCCACAGACGCCGGCGTGATCGGTCAGACACTCGGTGTCCTCGCGGTGACGATCGCGGCGGTGTGGCTCGTTCGCCGCGAACGCGCACTGGTCACGCTCGTCATCGGTGTTTCGCTCGTGCTCATCGGCTTCTTCGGTGTGCGTGGCTTGCACTGACTCGGGCGACAGGTCGGGAAGTCGTGGAGCCTTCAGCGGGTTCCCGATACCACCGGGTGACGAGGAGTTGGTGATGACCACAGCGTTCGTACTGTCAGGAGGAGCAGCCCTCGGTGCCGTGCAGGTTGGCATGTTGCAGGCGCTCGAGGCCACTGGAATCCGCCCGGACATCGTCGTCGGGACCAGCGTCGGGGCGATCAACGCAGCGTGGATCGCAGGTGACCCAACTTGCGCCCGCCTCGACGATCTGGAAGCGCTCTGGGTGTCCATTCGGCGGGGGCAGGTGTTCCCGTCCGGACCAACAGGCCGGTTCGGCCTTTTGGGCCGCCGATCCGGTCTGGTCGATCAACGGCAGTTGCGCAAGCTCATCAGCCGGCATGTCTCCTACGCATGCGGTCTACGGCACGTTCGGTGAAGCCGCGGTGGCGTGCCAGGCTGTGCTTCACATGGATCGTCAGTTCGGCGTCCCGGCCGCACATCGGGCAGACGGCAACGTGACCGCTCACAAGACTCCGCGAATCGCCGTCGAGCTCACCGTCGACAAACGCGTCGATGTAGCGGCGGTAGCGGAGATGATCGAGGTGCATCACGCTGGTGGAAACCCGACATCGACACGGATGCTTCCCGCGGAATGAGCCGGCATCCTCAGCGGGTTCCTTCTCGCGTGTCCAGTCCGGAGGCGAGCCAAGCACTGTTCGAGCAGCACGTGTTGCCCGAGATCGAGGTGCTGTTGAGAGTTGCAGGCTCACTCACTCGCAACGATGCCGACGCGGAGGATCTGGTCCAGGACACCCTGATCCGTGCCTACCGAGCGATCGAGCGGTTCGACGGTCGCCACCCGCGGGCATGGCTGCTTACGATCCTGCGCAACACCCACATCAACCGCAACCGGCGCCAGCGCCCTGAGCTGCTCCGCGACCCGGACGGGACGTCGCGACAGTTGAACGAGTTGGCATCCGCCGACCTCACCGATGCCAGCGTCGACGCGGGATTCGATGCCGAGATCGAACGAGCGCTCGCAGAACTTGACGAGCCATTTCGGAGCGTCGTGCAACTCGTCGATGTGGAGGGATTGACCTACGCCGAGGCCGCCGAGGCGCTGGGCGTGCCTGCTGGCACGGTGATGAGCCGTCTCCACCGGGCCCGAAGTCGTATTCGTGATCGTTTGGACCGGGCCGGGCTGGCCCCGAGGAGCCACTGATGAAGAAGCCGTGGAAGTCCTTGTTCCGATCGTCTGCGAAGCGGCCGATGACGTGCGGCGAGGTCGGCGAGTGGTTGCAGCACTATCTCGACGGTGAGCTCGATGATCGTCGCTCCGAACGATTGGCCGCTCATCTGGAGGATTGCCGTCGGTGTGGGCTCGAAGCCGACACCTATGAGCGGATCAAGCATTCGCTCGCCGCTCATCAGCCTTCGGTGCCGGCGGACTCGCTGGCGAGGCTGCGC
>JANOKQ010000663.1:0-8692 GCA_031419375.1 Acidimicrobiaceae bacterium | reverse complement strand
GCGAGCACCCCGTCGGCTGTCGCCGTGCCGTGCCAGAAGTTGTTGCGGCCGATGAAGGCGGCGACAAAGGCTGAAGCTGGGTGCTCGTACACCGTTTCGGGGTCACCGAGCTGCTCGATGTGACCATCGAGCATGATCGCAATCCGGTCGCTCATGCTCATCGCTTCTTCCTGGTCGTGGGTGACGAAGATGAACGTGATCCCGAGTTGACTCTGCAGCAGCTTCAGCTCGATCTGCATCTCCTCGCGCAGTTTGCGATCCAGCGCGCCGAGGGGCTCATCGAGCAGCAGCACGCTCGGGCGGTTGACAAGGGCTCTCGCCAGCGCGACGCGCTGCTGCTGCCCGCCCGACATCTGCCGCGGTTTGCGCTCGGCGTGCTTGGTCATCTTCACCATGTCGAGCGCCTCGGCGACCCTGGTGGTGATCTCGGACCGGGGGACCTTGCGCTGGCGGAGGCCGTAGGCGACGTTTTCGGCCACGGTCATATGCGGAAACAGCGCATACGCCTGAAAGACGGTGTTGACGTCACGCTTGTACGGCGGCACACCCTGCACGTACTCGCCGCTGATGCGCACAAAGCCTTCGTCGGGCTGCTCGAAACCGGCCAGCATCCTCAACGTGGTGGTCTTCCCACAGCCGCTCGGGCCGAGCAGAGACAAGAACTCACCGGCGCGTACCGAGAGGTTCAGCCGGTCGACGGCGACCGTCGAACCGTAGCGCTTGGTGACATCAGTGATCTCCACGCTGCCGCGTTCACTCATCGACACGGTGCCCGCCGGATCGTTCACCGACATCGTTGATCACTCCCCCGAGCTAGCCAGTCACGTTGCGTCACTGGCAACATAGAAGCAGAGAATCGCACGAAAGTCGATTCGACACAAGGAAAACGTCGACATTTTGCAAGATGGCGACGGATTCCCTTGCGATCGGCCCCTCGGGGCGCCAGTATTCGCACCGCCATGAACCGTACCCTCAACATCCTCGATGAAACCGATCGGGCGATCATCGAACAGTTGCAGCGTGACGGCCGCACGCCGTACACCCGCCTCGGCGCGGCCGTGGGGTTGTCGGAGGCTGCGGTCCGCCAGCGGGTGCAGCGACTGACCGACTCGGGCGTGATGCAGGTGGTGGCAGTCACCAACCCGATGTCGATCGGATACCGGAGAATGGCGATGATCGGGGTGCGCACCGAAGGGCCATGCGACGGCGTCTCCGCCGCGTTGCAGGCAATGTCCGACATCGACTACCTGGTGGTGACCGCCGGCTCGTTCGACCTGATGTGCGAGGTGGTCGTCGGCGATGACTCCGACCTGCTCGACCTGACCAACCGCATCCGGCGGGTCGACGGCGTGGTGTCGACCGAGACCTTCATCTACCTCGACCTCGTCAAGCAGACCTTCACCTGGGGCGCCCACTGAATCGCGGTCGCTCACTTGAACTTTGTCGGTCTCGACATCCTCAGCCTGTCGAGACCGACCAAGTTCCGGTAGCACCTCAGCTCTCGAGGTTGGCCATGACGTGCTTGATTCTGGTGTAGTCGTCGAAGCCGTAGCCGGACAGATCCTTGCCGTAGCCCGAGCGCTTGAATCCGCCGTGGGGCATCTCGGCCACCAGCGGAATGTGGGTGTTGATCCACACGCAACCGAAGTCAAGCGCCTTCGACATGCGCATCGCCCGGCCGAAGTCCTTGGTCCATACTGACGAGGCGAGCCCGTAATCGACGCCGTTGGCCCACCGGATCGCTTCGGCTTCGTCGCTGAACTGCTGGACCGTGATGACCGGGCCGAAGATCTCGTTCTGGATCATCTCGTCGTCCTGGCGAAGATCGGCCACAACGGTCGGCTCGTAGAAGAACCCGGCTCCGGCCAACCGGTGACCGCCGGCCCGCACCGAGGCGTGATCCGGTGTGCGCTCGACCAAGCCGCTGACGTGCGCTAGCTGAGCGGGGTTGTTGACCGGGCCGTAGAGCACGTCTTCGTCGTCCGGCATCCCCGTCTTGGTGGCTGCAGCCTGTTCGGCCAGCGCGTCGACGATGTCGCGGTAGACCCGCGGCGAGGCGATCACGCGGGTTGCCGCGGTGCAGTCCTGGCCGGCGTTGAAGTAGCCGGCGATGGCGATCGCTTCCGCCGCTGCGGCGACATCGGCGTCGTCGAACACCACCACCGGGGCTTTCCCGCCGAGTTCGAGGTGGACCCGCTTCAGACCCTGTGCTGCTCCCGCCGCTACCTCCATCCCGGCGCGTACCGAACCGGTGATGCTGGCCATCGCCGGCGTGGGGTGGATGACCATCGCCCGGCCGGTGTCGCGGTCACCGCAGATCACGTTGAACACACCCGGCGGCAAGAACTCAGCGGCGATCTCGGCCAGCAGTGCAGTGCTCGCCGGCGTGGTGTCGCTCGGCTTGAGCACCACAGCGTTGCCGGCGGCAATGGCCGGGGCGAACTTCCACACGGCCATCATCATCGGATAATTCCACGGTGCCACTTGGGCGCAGACACCGACCGGCTCACGGCGGATGAACGACGTCATGTTGCGCATGTACTCGCCAGCACTCTTACCGTCAAGATGCCTGGCGGCGGTGGCGAAGAAGCGGATCTGGTCGACCATCGGCGGGATCTCCTCGCTACGTACGAGGTGCGCCGGCTTACCGCAGTTCTCCACCTCCAACGCAATGAGGTCGTCAGCTCGCGCTTCGACAGCGTCCGCGATGCGGAACAATGCCAGCGACCGCTCGCTTGGCGTCGAATCGCGCCAGCCCGGGAACGCATTGGCCGCGGCCTGCATGGCGGCATCTACGTCGGCCTGGCCACTGAGCGCGACAGTGGCGTACTGCTCACCGGTCGACGGGTTGACCACTGCCGTGGTGCGCCCATCGGCCGAGTCGACATGGTTCCCATTGATGAAGTTTTTGAACGCCTGCATGACGTGCCCGGTCCCCTCGCGAAATGTGGTCCTGATATGTTAAGGCGCCGTTGCGGCCCGGCCGTGATGGTACTCAGCCAACGATCGGGCGGAGTACGAACCTGCTCTCCGTTCGGGCGACACCAGCATCTGCCTTCAGCCAACGGATGAACGAGTCGAGCCCCTCGGCGCCCGCACAGTCGACGATGATCGAGTAGTCACTCGGGCCGGTCACATACATCGCCAGCGCCACCTCGTCGCGTGTCGCCAGCAGTGCTTCGAACGGTGCTGGATCGACGCCAGGTGGCAGACCCACGTCGATCACGGCGCGCACGGTGCGACCGAAGGCCACCGGATCGATGGTCGCGGTGTAGCCACGGATCAGGCCCCGTTGTTCAAGTTTGCGGACCCGGTCGGCCACCGAGCTCGGTGCCACGTTGACGCGTTCGGCGAGCTCGCGCCAGCTGGTCCGAGCGTTGCTGCACAGTTCACCGATGATTCGCCGGTCAAGTTGATCAATCACCACGTTTTCATTGGCCATCTGTCCATGTTGGTCCAAATCTGGTGGTTGATCAACGGCTGCAGCGCGCAGATGATGAAACCCATGACCGTGTTTCAGAACGCCCCTGCCATTGGCACTGTCGGTGTGCCCCGCGAAACCAAGACCGCCGAACACCGGGTGGCGATGACCCCCGATGGGGTGCGCGAGTTCGAACGACTCGGCATCGACGTGTTCGTCGAAGCCGGCGCAGGAGCGGGTGCGAGCTTCAGTGACGACGACTACCGCGCCGCAGGAGCCGACATCGTGGCCACTGCCGCCGACGCGTGGGCTCAGCAGTTGGTGGTCAAGGTGAAGGAGCCGACCACCGCGGAGTTCGGATTTCTCCGACCCGACCTGACGCTCTTCACGTACTTGCACCTGGCCGCCTACCCGGCGGTGGCGAATGCATTGATCGAGACGCGGTGCACGTCGTTCGCCTACGAGACGGTGCAGCTGCCAGGCGGCGCGTTGCCGTTGCTGGCACCGATGAGCGAGGTGGCCGGTCGGCTCGCGCCACAGATCGGTGCCCACTACCTGGAGCGCCACAACGGCGGCCGCGGCGTGCTGATGGGCGGCGCGCCGGGCGTGCAGCCGGCCAAGGTGGTGGTGCTCGGCGCGGGCAACGTGGGATGGAACTCGGCATGGATCGCCGCAGGCATGGAGGCCGAAGTGGTGCTGTTCGACAAGAACCTCGACCGCCTGCGCTGGGTCGACCAGATCAACAAGGGGAGCATCGTCACCCTGGCCTCCAACCGGGGCGCGCTCGAACGCAACATCGCCGACGCCGATCTCGTCATCGGCGCGGTGCTCGTGGCCGGAGGGCGTGCCCCTGTTGTGGTCACCGAGGACATGGTCCGCACGATGAAGCCGGGTGCTGTGATCGTCGACGTCGCCGTCGATCAGGGCGGCTGCATCGGCACGATCCACGAGACCACTCACAACGACCCGGTGTATTTCCTGCACGGCGTGTTGCACTACGCCGTTGGCAACATGCCCGGTGCCGTGCCGCACACGAGCACGTACGCGCTCACCAACGCCACGCTGCCGTACCAATTGGAGCTCGCCCAGTTCGGCCCGGCCGCAGCCTGCGAACGTGACGCGGCCTTGGCCCACGGCCTGAACACCCGCGACGGCCAGGTAACCAACGCCGCCGTCGCCGAGTTCCTCGCGACCTTGACCTAGCCAAGGATCTGGGCCGAATTCGTCCCGGAAACCGGGACAAATTCGGCCCAGATCTTGCGGTTGGCGGGTGGCGGCCTAGCGTTTCGAGCCATGGCAACGCCCGTTCACGAACTGGACCTTCCCAAGATCCTCCCCGACATGAGCTTCGACGACCGCCGCGCCGCATACCGCGACCTGCGCGATGATCAATGGCTGTTCCGGTCGGTGTTCGGCTACGGGGTGATCCGCTATGACGACGCGGTCGGCGTGCTGCGCGACAAGCGGTGGCACAGCGCCTCGAGGCGGATCCCCGAGCTGATGGGCATCACCCGCAGCGACTTCCTGTCGCGCCAGCGCGGCAGCATCCTGTCTGCCGAGGGCGACGAGCACACCAGGTTGCGCCGCCTCGTCGCCCCGGCGTTCTCACCACGCGCTGCCGACCGGTTACGGCCGTTCATGCGCCAGGTGATGAACGATCTGATCGACCCGGTGGCCAGCGCGGGCCGGGCGGACTTCGTCTCCGCGATCACCGAGCCGTACCCGATCCCGATCATCTGCGAACTGCTCGGCGCACCCAAACGCGACTGGCAGCTGTTCAGCCGCCTGGCGAGCGACATCCTCGAGATTTTCTCGATCGACCTGGCCGACAAGCTCGACCTCGTGATGGCCGCGCAGAACGAGCTCGACGGGTACACCCGTAACCTCATCGCCGAACGGAGGACCAAGCCGGGCGACGACCTGCTCACCGCGATGATCGCCGTCGAGGAAGCCGGCGACAAGCTGAACACCGACGAACTGGTGATGATGGTCAACGCGGTGATCGTCGCCGGCACCGACACCACCCGCAACCAGCTCGGCTGCGCGGTGGCACTGTTCGCCGACCACCCCGAACAGTGGACGCTGCTGGCCGAACAACCCGAGCGCGCCGGGCGAGCCGTGGAGGAGACGATGCGTTACCTCGGCGCGGTGCGGGGCACCGCGCGCTTCGCCAGCACCGACATCGAGTACCGCGGTGTGAGCTTCCCGGAGGGCACGTTCATCTCGATCGGGCTCGCCGAAGCGAATCGCCAGGCTGACCACTTCCCCGATCCGGACCGCTTCGATATCACTTCGCCCGCATCCGAGCACCCGCAGCTCACCTTCGGTTCGGGAATCCACTACTGCTTGGGCGCCGCACTGGCCCGGGCCGAGCTCCAGGAGGCCCTCCCTTTGCTCGCGCAGCGGATGCCCAACCTGCGGGTGGACGGCCACATCACCTGGAAGCCAGACGGGGTGGGCATCTTCGGCCCGTCACACCTGCCCGTCACCTTCGACGCAGGCCACTGAACCTGGCGCGAACACTGCCGTTTCAATCGGCGGTCACGGCAATGGGCTCAGCGCGGCGATGACGAGCTCAAAGCCGCGCACGTCGCCGACGAGCCCACCTTCCATGCGGTTCATCATGTAGGTGACCGTGGTGTGGTGATCGAGGTCGTTGATCACCAACGAGCCGCCCCATCCACCCCAGAAGCAGATCCGCGAATCCGGCGGCACGGGCATCAGCTCGTTCGGGAGCCCGTAGCCGATGCCGAACCGCGACGCCACACCGAGCACGAGATCGACACCATTGGCCTGCTCGTCGAAGATCAGGTCGATCGTGCGGGGTGACAGCAACGAGATGCCGTCCACCTGGCCGCCGTTGCTGATCACCGACTGTACCCGCGCCACCGAACGCGCATTGCCGTGACCGTTCGCGGCGCCGATGTCGGCCTGGCGCCACTCGGGCGTCCACGACACCGATGCATCGGGCGACGGGCCCGTGAACGTCTTCACCATCACGCTGTCCACGTCGAGCGTCTCGAAGTCGATCGGCAACGGCGGGGGTGGCACAACGTTGGAGACCCGATGGAACTCGGCTGGATCAAGACCGATGTGGAAGTCGGCACCGAGGGGGCCGGCGATCTCCTTGGCGAAGAACTCGCCGAGCTTGAGTCCCGTGATGCGGCGGATGACCTCGCCGACGAGGTGACCCTGGTTCAGCGCGTGGTACCCCGACGCCGTGCCGGGTTCCCACCACGGGGCCTGGGCGGCGAGCATCGACGTGGACTTCTCCCAGTCGTATATGTCCTCGACGACAACCGGTTGCGCCCAGCCGGAGACTCCGGAGGTGTGCGACAAGAGGTGCCGCACCTCGATGTCCTCCTTGCCGTTGGCAGCGAACTCGGGCCAGTACTTTGCGACCGGCGCGTAGACGTCAAGCTCGCCGCGCTCGACGAGCACGAGCGCGCTCAGCGCCATCATCGTCTTGGTGCTCGACCAGACGTTGGTGATCGTGTCGCGCTCCCACGGCTGGGTCTGCTCGGTATTGGCCCAGCCGCCCCACAAGTCGACGACCGGCTGGCCCTCGACCACCACGGCAACCGAGGCGCCAAGATCGGCACCGGAGTCGAGGTTGCGCTGCAGGATCTCGCGCATCGCCTCGAACTTCGGATCACAGGTTCCCTCGACTTGCGATGATGCCATCGGTCTCTCCTTGGGGTTCGGTTTCGATCGAACCCTATGCGCCGCCCGCCGGACCGGTCGGGTCGGCCGAGTCGGCCTCCGTTAGGCCCGCGGGCGTACCGTTTGGACATGACGAACGAACTAAAGCTCGGCTACAGCGCCGGATACTGGGGAAGCGGGCCGCCGGCCGGTGCGCTCGAGGCGATCGCCGAAGCCGAGCGGTTGGGCTACTCGTCGGTGTGGACCGCCGAGGCGTACGGCAGCGATGCGCTGACGCCACTTGCGTGGTGGGGCGCGCACACGTCGACGATTCAGCTCGGTACGAGCATCGTGCAGATGAGCGCCCGCACACCGGCAGCCACGGCGATGGCCGCGATGACCATCGATCACCTGTCGGGTGGCCGGTTCATCCTCGGGCTCGGGGCATCCGGGCCGCAGGTGGTGGAGGGCTGGTACGGCCAGCCGTACCCGCGGCCGCTGGCCCGGACCCGCGAGTACGTCGACATCGTGCGCACGATCATCCGCCGTGAGGAGCCGGTCAGCGTGAGCGGCGAGTTCTACTCGATGCCGTACGCCGGCGGCACCGGGTTGGGCAAGCCGTTGAAGAGCACCATCCACCCCCGACGCAAGGAGATCCCGATCTACCTCGGTGCCGAGGGGCCGAAGAACGTGGCGCTCGCGGCTGAGATCTGCGACGGTTGGCTGCCGCTGTTCTTCAGCTGGAAAGAGGACGGCTTCTATCGCCGCTGCCTCGCCGAGGGGTTCACCGCGGCGGGTGATCCGGAGAAGCAAACGCGTTTCGAGGTCGCCTCGACGATCACCATCGTGCCCGGCGACGATGTGGAGGCCTGCGCCGACGTGATCCGCCCGTTCCTCGCGCTGTATGCCGGTGGGATGGGTGCCCGCGGGGCCAACTTCCATTTCGAGGTGTTCGCCAGGATGGGCTACGAGGACGTCGCGCTGCGGGTGCAGGACCTGTACCTCGCCGGCGAGAAGGGTGAGGCCGCGGCGGCGATCCCGTTGCAGATGGTGGAAGACGTCGCACTCGTCGGACCGCTCGACAAGATCCGCGGCGAGCTCGACCGGTGGCGCGAGACCTGCATCACCACGCTGCTGGTCAGCGGTCCTAAGCCGGTGCTCGCCCCGTACGCCGAGCTGATCCTCGGCTGATCGGGGCCGTGCCACCAGACGGACAGGATTAGACTTGACCCACGGGTCAAGTCTCCATGAACACCTCATCCACCTCATCCACCACCTCATCCACCGATCTCATCGACCACGGTTTCCGGCCAGGAAGCGCGAGAGCTGCGCTCGCCTACCCCGATTACCGGCGGATGTGGGCCGGCTCGTTCGCCAGCAACGTCGGCACGTGGATGCAGAACGTGGTCCTGCCGGCGTACGTGTACGAGCGCACCGGGAAGGCGTCGGTCGTCGGTCTGCTGGTGTTCGCCCAACTCGGGCCGCTGCTGGTGCTGTCGATCCCAGCCGGGGTGATCGCCGACCGCTTCGACCGCCGCCGGTGGCTGGTCGCGATGCAGATCGTGCAAATGGCGTTCTCCGTCGCGCTAGCCCCGCTCGTGGCCGGAGACGCGCCGCTGTGGTCGCTGT
>JANOKQ010000662.1:0-3379 GCA_031419375.1 Acidimicrobiaceae bacterium | reverse complement strand
CGAACAGTTCGAGCGCCTGCTCAACCGATGCCTTCACCTGCGACTCGTCGCGGATGTCGCAGGGCAGCGGGATGCACCGCTGTCCGCGCTCCTCGATCGCCTTGACCGTGGCCGCCATCGTCTCGGGCGTGCCCAGCGGGTAGATGTCCGGGATCGGCTCGGTGATGTCGATGGCGGCGATGTTGCAGCCCGCCTCGGCGAACGCCTTGGCATGACTGAAGCCTTGCCCCTTGCTCGCCCCCGTGATCAACACGTTCTTGCCTTCGAGACCGCGAAGCTCAATGGCCATCGGTACACCCCCCTCGTTTCACTGCGGACTGGGACCGCATCGTGCGGTCATCATCGCACGTCTGCGGCCAGCGTCGCTAGCTGACTTGCGACGTTTTTCGGCGACACCGATCATCGTCCCAGCGGGCGGCCACCGTCGACCGGAATGATCGCCCCGGTGGTGGCGCGCAGCCCGATCGCCGCCTCGACAGCGTCGGCCACATCGGCCGGTGTTGCCAACCGCCGCAGCGGCGTCGCCTCCCGATGGCCATCCAACACGCCGGCCGGCAACGATGACGCGTATTCGCCTTCGACCCACCCCGGCGACACCGACACGACGCGAATCGTCGGTGCGAGCGAACGACCGAGCGACCGGGTCATCGAGTCGAGCGCCGCCTTCGACGCGCAGTACGCGACGTTGCTGCCGTGTCCGGTGACCCCGGCGACCGACGAGATGTTGACGACCACGGCCGCCGTCGGCGAAATCGAGCAGCGGGCGCAGCGCACGGACCACTGCGAACGACCCGCGCCAGTTGACGCGGAAGATGCGGTCGATCAGCTCGTCGTCGAGCTCGTCGAGGTTGGCGTGTGGCACCGGGCGGGTGATCCCCGCCGCGTTGACGAGCACGTCCAGATCACCGAAGGCCTGGCCGACTCGCCGGGCCAGCTCGTCGACATCCCCGGCGTCGTCCACGCGGCAGCGCATCGCGAGGTGGCCCGTGCCGGGCAGCGCGTCGACCACTCCCTGAGCGCGGTCGAGGCGGCTCGCCACAGCGACGACCACCGACGCGCCGCGCTCGGCCAGGCGGCGACAGATCTCCGAGCCGATGCCGCCGCCGCCGCCGGTGACGACTGCATGCCGACCAGCGAGATCGATCACGACGGGCTGGTGGTGTAACGGCGGACGCGGAGGTCGGCCTGTTCCTTGTGACCCCAGAAGCGCTCGATGGCACACAGGCGCGAGGCGTAGTCACCGATCAGCGCACTGGCGTCGGGCGTGCATCGCTGATAGGTGACCGTCTTGATGAACTTGCCGACCCACAGCCCGCCGGTGTACCGGCCGGCACGACGGGTCGGCAGGGTGTGGTTGGTGCCAATGACCTTGTCGCCGTACGCCACATTGGTCTCGGGCCCCAGGAACAGCGCGCCGTAGTTGCGCAATCGCTGCAGGTACCAGGCTGGATCGTCGGTGAGCACCTCGACGTGCTCGAACGCCAGCTCGTCGGACAGCGCCGCCGCCTCCTCGTGGCTGTCGACCACCAGGACGCGGCCCCAGTCGCGCCAGGCAACGCCGGCGATGTCGGCGGTCGGGAGCACCCCCAGCTGCCGGTCGACCTCGACGACGACGTCCTCGGCCAACGCGCGATCGAGGCAGATCAGGACCGCCGGTGACGTCGGGCCGTGCTCGGCCTGGCCGAGCAGATCGGTGGCGATCATCTCCGCGTCGGCGGTGTGGTCGGCGATCACGAGGATCTCGGTCGGTCCGGCGAGGAGGTCGATGCCGACGTCGCCGAACAGCTGGCGCTTGGCCTCGGCGACATACGCATTGCCCGGGCCGACGATCATGTCGACCGCACTGATCGTCTCGGTGCCGAGCGCCATCGCCGCGACGGCCTGCACACCGCCGAGCACGTAGATCTCGTCGGCGCCAGCGAGGTGCATCGCTGCGACCGTCTCGCGCGGCGCATCCCCGTCGATCGGCGGGGTGCAGGCAATGACCCGACCCACGCCGGCGACCTTCGCGGTCAGCACGCTCATGTGTGCGGAGGCGACCATCGGGTAGCGTCCGCCCGGCACATAGCAACCGACCGAGTCGACTGGGATGTGCCGATGCCCGAGCACCACTCCAGGAATCGTCTCGACCTGGAGGTCGTGCATCGTCGCCAGCTGCGCCTCGGCGAAGCGGCGGATCTGCGTCTGGGCGAAGCGGATGTCGTCGAGCGTTTCGGCAGGCACGTTGTTCACGATGGCCGCGATCTCGGCATCGCTGAGCCGGAACGAGTCCGGCGCCCAATGGTCGAGCCGCTCGCTGAGCCCTCGAACCGCGGCATCGCCGCCGTCGCGCACCTCGTCGATGAGGCCGCGCACCAGATCCGGCACCTCGTGCACCGAGCCGGTGGCGGCGCTGGCCGCGTCCTTGACGATCTGCATGACGAACCCCCGTGGTCCCCGAGCGAGCCGAGTGGATCGCAGAGACGTAGTGTACTGAACGACGACTATCAAGGTGATGACGGGCGAACGCGTCGCGTGCGCTGGCAGGGGTGTCCGCCCGGTTGGTCGAGCACCACGGCCACGTTGACGGCGCGGGTGAACGAGGGATCATCGGGCGAGCGAACGGTCGACGCCGAACATCTCGTTACTCGTGGTCGACGTACCCGATGCCGAGCCCCAGGATCCGACAGCCACCGATCCCTGACCCGTGTACAGCGCTGCCCCGAACGTCACGCCGACGGCACTCGCCCCGGACGTCGACTCCGTCGGCGACGCAAGCACCTCCATGCGTCGATAGTACAATGACGACTACTGGACGCCGATGAGCGGCGGTGAGGACTGGGGACGCGATGCGAGTGCTGGTCACGGGCGCGGCATCGGGCATCGGCGCGGCGATTGCGGCGTCGCTGTCCACAGCGGGCCACGAGGTGATCGGCACCGACCGGGCCGGTGGCGACGATGTCCTCGTCGCCGACGTCGGTGACCCAGCGCGATGGGACGAGCTGGTCGACGGCGCGGGCCCGCTCGACGCACTGGTCAACTGTGCCGGTGTACGCCTGCGCACGCCGTTGACCGAACTCAGCCTGGACGAGTGGAACGACGTGCTGCGGATCAACCTGACCGGCAGCTTCCTGGGCATCCAAGCCGTTGCCCGGCGGTGGATCGCCGCCGGCGCGCCGGGCGCGATCGTCAGCATCGCGTCGACGACGTCGTTCGGTGCCGTCCCGGGGCAGGTTCACTACTGCGTGTCCAAGGCCGGTGTGGCGATGTTGACCAAGGCGTCGGCGCTCGAGCTGGCGCCGCACGGCATCCGGGTGAACGCCATCGCACCGGGGCCGATCGTCACCCCGATGCTGCAGACTCGGCTCGACGAACCGGGGCAAGAGGAGTGGCTCACGGG
>JANOKQ010000661.1:0-1931 GCA_031419375.1 Acidimicrobiaceae bacterium | reverse complement strand
GGTGACGTCGGCGTTGGTCGTACCGGCCGCGGGGTAGCGGATGATGGACGGCGTGCGCTTGGGGTCGCCGGGATCGGCGATGTGCCACTGCGCGACGTCGGTGACGTCAACCCGGCATGCGGCAATCGCCGAACCGTCGGGGTTCCACCAGTAGCCGCGGAAGCGGTGCATCTCCTCGGCGGCGATGAAATCGGCGCTGCCCCACGTGACGTTGGGATCGGCTTCGCCGGCGAGTTCCCACGTGGTGCCATCGAGCTCGGCGATGCGCAGTTGGGCGCCCGACACGTACGCGACCCGTCGCGCCAGCGGGTCGGGTCGGGGGTCGAACACCGGCCCATCAACGGCCAACTCGCGTGCCGAGGCGCTCATCAGCCCGGCGACGAACAGCCGACCGGCAAGGCTGAACGCGGCGACGCTCACCGACTGATCCGTGCTGTACGCGGTGATCCCCCCGGCACCCTCACGCATCCGTTCGCGTTGTGCCCGCTCCTCGTCGGGCAGGGCGTCGACGCCGGCCGGGTCGCTGCCGTCGCCGCCTGCAAGCAACTCGCGAGGATCGGCGACCATGCGTTCCGTTCCGGCTACCACGTCGAGCGACCACATGCAGTTGACCGGGTCGTCGCCGGCGCCGCTGCGCAAGAACACTGCGCGTAATCCGTCGGGTGAAGCGGTGACGTTGCGCGGTTCGCCGAGGGTGAGCCGCTGCGTGCGTGCGTACTGCCGAGGAAAGGTGTCGCTCACACCGCACACACTGCCACGCGGCGGTGTCACCTCCCGACGACAAGACCATGGATTCGAGGTCGTCCGTGTCCTTCATGCGGCATATTGGTGCATGCGGGACACGGACTCAGCACTGCAACTCAGTACCGCAGGTAGTAGCCGAACACGTCGACGATCACGTGGGTGCTTCGTTGTACGTACAGGTCGAACGAATCCGCTCCCAGCGGGATCACCGCCGCGTTCGCGACTGTTGAGTCTGCGGTCGAGGAGTTGACGTTCGACACGGTTGGCATCGGCCCCCCGTGCGGCCATGTGGTGATGTAGCCCGGCTCGGTTGTCGCCGTCACGGTGAGGTTGGCGACGACCGCTGCGGTCATGTCGTACGGCGGCGCGATGGTCGTCGAGCCGACCTGGTTCACCAGCGTGGTGGTGCCCGCCACACGTGCCGCGCCGCCGAAGCGACTGTCGAGAATGCGCCGTGGGTCGATCGGCACGAACAGCCCCGCAAAATCGATGGGCGCGGTTTCGTCGGTGAAGTACCCGGCCACATCTGCGATCAGGTGGGCGCCGGCCTGAGAAAAGATCGACACCCGTCCGCCGGCACCGACTGGGACCACTGCCAGGTTCGCCCGGGTCTCGCCGTGCGCGACATTCAGATTCGAGACGTTCGGACGGGGGGCGCCGCTCGGCCAGGCGGTGAAGAAGCCGTCATTGACCGACTCGGTGGCTGTCAGGTTGAACACAACTGCCCGGACCCCGGTGGCGGGAATGGAGGCCCTGCCGGTGATCTGTACATCGAGCTGTCCGCCGGCACCGAGCGCTTGTGCCGGCGCTCCCGTGCCATCACGCGTGTCGAGCACGCGCGTTGGGCCGACCGGCACGAACCGGCCACTGGCGACCGCGTCGGCGACGGTCACGTAGTAGCCGGCGACATCGGCGACAAGGTGGGTGCCGGTCTGCGAAAACAGCGACACCGAACCGCCGCCGCCGAGCCGAACGGTCACCTGGTTGGCTACGGTCTGCCCGGCGCGGTCCAGGTTCAACGACGACACACCGGGCCGGCTCCCACCGGCCGGCCACACGGTGACAAACCCAGCCGCGGCGGCCTCGGTAGCCGTCACGTTCAACACGACTGCAGCAACATCAGGTGAGTCGGGAACACCACCGCGGCCGGTCACGCGCACCGTCAGTTGCCCACCCTGGCCGAGTGC